>JBBUGM010000033.1:0-11180 GCA_038077975.1 Patescibacteria group bacterium | reverse complement strand
CCCGACTTCCCAAACATTGGATCTGGATAATGAGGAAGCTAAAATTTTGTTAGAACAAAAGAGCAAAGACGTTGCCAAAGACCCACTGACGAAAAACCGGCTTTTGGGAATTCTCGACCAGCTTTGGATGAACCACCTTGAAGAACTCGACGCGCTCTCGACATCCGTCGGCCTCCGCGCCTACGGCCAGAAAGACCCGCTCGTTGAGTACCGGCAGGAATCCCGCCGCCTCTATGGTGATTTTGGGAAAAATTTCGATGGTTGGGTGTTCGGGAATATATTTCGCCTCTCGCGAATTAACGCGAATCAAGACGCTAATGCTCGCGAATCCTCCACCGGCATAAATCAGCCGCATCAGCATATATCAGCGTCTACGAAAGTAGGAAGAAACGACCCCTGCCCATGCGGAAGCGGAAAGAAATATAAGAGATGTCACGGGAAGTGACATCTCGCAATCCCGTACCGTATCGCCGAAGGCGATTCTGGTACCGGGATAAAAAGTGCCATGGGTTATGAGGAGTATGAAAAAAGAAAAAATAAAAAAATTAGCGAATACGAGTATCAAGAAATGGAAAAGCCGATTAGGTTTTTCTGATTGGAAAATTGATGCAAAAGTCACGGTTTTCAAAAGGGCTGATGGTTTTCCACAGGATGGCGATTTCATTGTTAATTACGGGAAAAAGAGGGCAACGATTCTGATTGGCACAATTCTGAAATCGTCAGTAGAAGAAATTATCGTTCATGAATTGGTTCACTTGATGTTATGGCCAATAGATCAGAAAACGATGTCAACGATTAGGCAATTACCGCAGTCTAAACAGAAAAGAGCGAAAAGCGGCTTTCTTGATGAATTAGAGGAGGTCGTGGAACAGATTACGAAAAGTTTCCTGCGGGATAGGCAATAAACAACAGAGGTGTCATGGGGCGTAGAGATTAAAAAAGCCGCTGGGCGAACCATGCGGCACAGGTTACTCTGGGATTTCTATAATTAAGCCCCGATCAAGCCAGAGCTGGATCGCATATCCAACGGTTATGGATTCGTGTCGCTCTCCGTTTCCTATGGTCCAGATCGTGTGACCGTCACTCTCTAATATGACACCATCTTCTGGGCCGATAGTCGCATCAAATTGATCCTGTGGAGTGAGGAAACCTAGCAATATCGGTTTAAGGATCCTATACTTTTTCAACGTAACGCCCTCCTCTGTTTGGTTCTGACGGTAGGATAGCATGCAATATGTCAAACGTCAAAAAAATCCGCATGACATTTTCTATTTTCAGACAAATTCGATAGTGCCGCGTTCAGAAAAATGGCTTAAAATAAAGAAAATCCCTGCGGTTGGATATTAAAAAAGTAGAGATGTCATGGAGCGTAGCGATCGGGCAGACAAGAAAAAAGCAGGGCTTATGACCCTGCTGAGAGCTTATTTTTCAGATGCTCTATGACCGACGGACATCCGAGGGGATGAGGAGCGCTTTCTCCTTTAGCCCAGCGCTTGATTGTTGAAATTGATACACGCAACTCACGAGCGAGTTCAAGCTCGTAGCCAGGATGTTTCGTCAAAAAGGCATTCAATAGGCTCCGCAATTCGATGCGAACATCTTCCATGGCCCGCCTCCAAAGGTTTTAGGATTCTATAGTAAGATTAGTTGATCCCTGCGGCTTAGTCAATAAACAGCAACGCTACCATGGTAAATAATAAAAAATTCCTTTCGGTAGCGTTTATCTCTTCGATCCTGAGCCTCAGAGCCGAAGGCCTGAGCAAGTCGAAGGATAAAAAGTGCCACGGGCAATAATAATGCGGCCAATCTTGTGGGGAATAATTTTATTTCTTATCGGCGCAGTCGGATGGGTGTTTTCGGTCGTGCTTGCCGTGATTACGCTCGGCACATTTAAATTCCTAACCTATGTTTTCGGAGTTTTATTAGCGGCGAGCTTGCCGGTTACAATCATTTTTGAATTGGTAAGATGGTTAAGAAAGAAGAAATAAACGTTGTGATGGATAAATCTCTAAAACTCATATCCCTGAACACCTGGGGCGGTCAGCTTTTCGATGATCTGATGGGTTTTGTGAAGAATCGGCGCGACGAGACGGACATTTTTTGTTTTCAGGAGATCCCGATGGGCGAGCGGGCCGTATTTACCGCGGAGCATGGCATCCGGGAAAATCTTTTCGCGGAACTTAAAACGGTATTGCCCGATTTCCAACCGCTGAATTACATTGCTACGGCTGGGGGGAAATTCGACAGCAAGGAGATAGATTTTCCTTTCGGAACGGCGACTTTCGTAAGGAAAAATTTGAAAGTTGGTGAACACGGAGGGTTCCAAACGTATTCCGAGAGCGGCTTCTTCGCCAAAAGCGAAAAAAGAACGCCGACTGGAACTTTTTTCTACGCAGAAGTCGGTAATTATCTCGTTTGCAACATTCACGGCATTATACTTCGGGAGATCGGGAAAGATGATACGCCGGATCGCCTCGAGCAGTCAAAAAGAATAATTGATTTTTTGGCGGCTCGACACGACTCACCGCAGGCGGGGCGAGGCGGCAAGCAAATTCTATGCGGCGATTTTAACTTAAAGCCGCAGACGGAGAGCATCGCCATGCTCGGCCGCGTGATGCGGAATTTGATCAAAGATTACGGCATCGAGTCAACGCGCACCGAGCTCTACCGAAATATGGAAAAGTGGCAGGACCCGATCGCCGATTATGTTTTCGTTTCCCCGGATATTAAAGTCCGCGATTTCAAAGTTTTGGGCGATGTTGTTTCCGACCATTCGCCGCTATATGTAGAATTTTCGTAGAATATCGATGCTAATCTACGAATTCATACTAATCATACGAATATCGCTGTAGCTCAATAATGCAAATATACGAATTAGTTTATTGGTATTTTGCGCTAAAGCGCCATTAGTATCATTCGCACGCATTGGTATATTGGTATTACGTCTATGACCAGAAGAAAAAAAGACCTTGCCTTTGAGGAATCATTGGGTGAAGAATGGTCGCGGGATTTTGACATTGTCGAGGTTCCGCTCGGCGAGCGATCGTTTTTTGTCGCCGGCGCTTTTATCTTCGTCGTTGCGCTAATTTTCCTCGGAAGAACATTCTATCTGAATGTTATTTCCGGCGATTTTTACGGCGCGAGGGCGGAGGCGAATCAGGCGCGGCTCACGCTTACGCCCGCGCCGCGGGGATTGATATATGCGAGAGGCGGCGAAGTGCTTGCGGAAAACGAAGCGGTTTGGAGCGCATTTCTTGACCCGAAGGAATTTTTTGAGAACCGGGATTTGCAGGAAGAAACTTTGCGCGCGATAGAAGAGGCGCTTTATCTGTCCGCCGAAGATGTTTGGAAGGGTATTAAAGAAAGTGCGGAGAGCGATTTCACGGCGTTCGTGGTACTTAAGGAAAAACTTGCGCAATCCGAACTCGTTAAGCTCGAAGCGCTCGGTCTCCCCACCATTTTCGTCGAAAGGGACTTTATCAGGCATTATCCGCAGGGACCGATCTTTTCCTCCGCCGTCGGCTATGTTGGCAGGATCGATGTGAACGACCTTGAACGTGACCCAACGCTCGGCGGCGAAAAGTTTATCGGCAAATCAGGGATAGAGGCATTCTACGACGAAACTTTAAGAGGCGAGCCGGGAGTTTTTGAAACAAAACGCGATGCCAAAGGGAATATTTTAAGCGAAGAGCTGAAAAGCGAACCCAAGACAGGGGGAGAGGTGCGTCTTACGATAGACGGGGGGCTGCAGGAATATTTTTACTGGCGTCTGCGCGGCGGGCTTGAGGCCCTGGGAAGGCGAGTTGGCGTCGGGCTTGCGCTTGATGCAAAAAGCGGCGAAGTGCTCGCGCTCGTGAACCTACCCGGCTATGACCCCAACATTCTTTCTGGCTCGGGCCGCAACGATGAGAAGAAGGCAATCTTCAATTCGCCATCAAAGCCGCTTTTCGAAAGGGCGATAAGCGGCGTCTATACGCCCGGCTCGACGATCAAACCGCTTGTAGCCGTCGCAACGCTCAAAGAAGGCGTAATGAAAAGCACGAGGAAGATATTTTCCCCGGGCTATATCGACATCCCGAACCCTTACGACCCCGAGGCCTTCAGCCGTTACAAGGACTGGCGCTACCAAGGGAATGTGGATGTTTATTCGGCAATCGCGCAGTCCTCGAACGTTTACTTTTATATTGCCGGCGGCGGCGCACCGCAGGGAGTAGATCCCCAAATTCTTGCCGGTGGCGGATACGTGAGCGGTCTGGGCATCAATCGGTTGATTTCATGGTGGCAGAAGTTTCTCTTGGGCTCGCGCACGGGCATAGATCTTCCCGGAGAAGCGGAAGGATTTTTACCGACTCCCGCATGGAAAGAAGAGCATGCGGGCACGCCGTGGCTCCTCGGAGACACGTATAACGTCTCGATCGGACAAGGTGACCTCTTGCTTACCCCGATACAGCTTTTGAGCTACATTGCCGCGGTGGCGAACGGCGGGAAAATTTACGAGCCGGTTCTTAATTCCGCTAAAGAGCATCCGAATTTGCGAGCGGACCTTTCCGAATTTTTGCCGGAAATAAAAGAAGTTCAAAAAGGAATGGAACTGGCCGTGACGTCGCCACTCGGCACCGCGCATCTCTTGAGCGACTTAGGTTTCAAAATTGCCGCAAAGACGGGAACGGCCGAGGTGCGCAGTAAAACCGGAGAGAACGCGTTTTTTGTGGGTTACCTGCCCGCAGAAACCTTAGCGAAGGCGGGTGCAGGGTCCGACACCCCGCAAATCGCCATCTTGATACTCGTCGAGAACTCGCTTGAAGGCAGTTTGAACACCGTGCCGATAGCGAAGGATGTGCTCAATTGGTATTATTGGAACCGAACCAGGAAATAGGATATGGAAAATGGAAAGAGCCAGCGAGGTTGCCAGCTCTTGGTGCGTTCGGGCATCAAACAGATTGGTAGGTTTCTGTGCGCTGCAGGATGTACACCCTTACCTCTAAAGTTTCTGGGGGCCGTCCTTTTTCAAGCACGCCGTCAAATTTACACCTATAAGAGCAGAGTCCTCCGCCATCTACCGTTGCTCCACATTGCTTGCAGGTTACCAAGTGCAGTTCGTTGCTCATCGCCACGCCTCCTTCTCTGAAGTGAGGAATTTCTACTCCAGACTGCCTGTAGTATAATCCAAATATATCCCCATGTCAACATGTCTGAACTTCGCCAAGACCCTGTTTCCGGCGATTGGATAATTCTGGCGCCGGAGCGGGCAAAAAGACCACATTCGCTGGTAGAAAAAAAGAAACCGAAAAGGCGGCCGGCGCCCGTGTCGAGTTGTCCTTTTGAACCGCAAAATATTGTGCAGCCGGAGATCTGGCCGCCGATTTTGAGTTATCCGAACGAGAAAAATTGGAAGGTCGTTATCATACCGAACAAATACCCGGCGTTGAGGCATTTTGACGGTTGCGCAACGGCTATCATGCATGGGCCGCATAGCGTAAAGACCGGTGCTGGCGCACATGATCTTATAGTTACCCGCGACCACAACAAGAATTTCGGGGAATTGCCGTTCGATGAGGCAACGAGAGTTCTATTGATACTCCAAGAGCGCTACAGGCATCTGGCCAAAGACCCCTGCAATCTTTACACATCGACATTTTTTAACTGGGGGCCAACGGCCGGAGCAACGGTGTATCATCCTCACTACCAAGTTTTAACGCTTCCAATCGTGCCGCCGGATGTCGCGCACTCATTACACGGCTCGCACCGCTATTTCAAGCAAAATGGGCACTGTGTCCATTGCAACATGTTGAAGTTCGACCTCAAAGAGAAGTCGAGGATAATTGACCGCAACAAATATGCCCTTTCGCTTACTCCATTTATCTCCCGAGCGCCCTTTGAAGTCAGGGTTTTTCCTCTGCGGCACAGGTCTAATTTCGAAAGAACTCCATCGGCGGAGATAAAAGCGGTTGCCGCCGTATTGCAATCGGCGCTTAAGCGTATGAAAAAGCACCTGAACGATCCAGACTTCAATTTCTTTATTCACACAGCACCCTTAAAGGATCACAAATACCGTTATTACCACTGGCACGTAGAGCTCATTCCGCAGATAAAAATTTTGGGAGGGTTCGAGCTTAGCACCGGAGTTGACATCAACGTTGTCGATCCGGAGAAAGCGGCGAGTATACTTAAAGGACGGAAATAAATATTTATGAACGGCAAGAGGATTTTGCCAGCGATTCTAGCGTTTGTTGCTGTCGCGATTATAGTTGGGACGATATGGTATTTCGCCAAAGAGCTGGCAGATTTACAACAATCTTATAGCCCAAAGAACCTGCCTCTTGCTGATCAGCTAGATCAAGCAACAACTTTACAGACGCCAGTTTTGTCAGGGCAGTTATCGTCACAGCTTATAGCCACCAAAATATTCCCGAAATTCAATGCTACTCAACCGTTAATATATCCGGATCCGGACGATTCTAAAATAATCTGGGTCAGCGATGTCGGAGGATTGTTGAAGTATAATCTAGAAACCAAAACCATTGAACAGAGTTATTTGGCGATCGAAGGAGTTCGTTACCAAGGCCACGCGATTTCTTTAGTGCGCAAAAACAATTCGATGTTTATCGGATCAAACAATGGATTTCAAAAATTTAATTTGGACACAAGGGCATCAAAGACATTTCATATCGAAGATGGACTAGTGAGCGAATCAACAGTTGCACCGTTTACCGATCCATCTGATAGTCATTTACTCTGGATAGGCACATTCAACGGTTTAAGCAAATTTGATTTGCAAAACGAGCAATTTATAAATTTTAAATCTGAAATAGGGACACAAAGTACCCATTGGGGAATTGGAGTGAAAGTTAAAACTACGACGGATTCAGTATGGATTGTTGTTAATGCAAATGCTTATAGCCGGGGTGGGATTGCTAGGTATGACAAAAAAACGAGAATGTGGCGTTCTTGGGGGCCAGAATTCTTCGGGAAAGCAGATCGAATAGATTTCTATGATTTTGAAGTAGGAGGGGACGGAACAGCCTTTGCAATCGATGGCACTCACATTTACAAACATAACCCCGCTACAGATACCTGGGATACAATCGTAGAAGGCAAACAAAGTGATCCTGTTAGGCGGGGGCTAGCATACTCGACCGACAAACTCTATTTTCAGCAGTTTGAGAAGGGGACATCCAACATTAAATACGTGGATCTTAAAACTAATTCTGTATATGACACGCAATTTTTTGGTTACGGACGAATTTATAATGATTCCATTAACAGCAGATTAATTTTTCAAAAACAAGGATATGAAGCCTGGTCAGGATACAGATTTACGGTATTTTATCCTAGGACCGGACAATCGAATGAATACAAAATAGAATTGCCGAACCATTTTAGAGCTTCAGGAGTTTTGTGGAGCGAAGGCAATCAACTGCTTTTACATACTGGAACATCCCTTTTCGCATACGATGTCGAAAAAGATATCTTAAAACAAATCCATGGCGTTGAATTGGATGGAGTAAACTACGTTGTAAGGCGATTGGATGATAAAATAGTTATTATTCAAACTGCCATATGTGAACTGGGCTGTACAGATGGCAAACTTTTCGTCGTTGATGGTGCGCAAACAGAGAAAGCATTGATTGTAGATGCCGATTATTTCGCGGGAGGAGTGATAATGGGACAAAGCCTCAGCGAAATCTTTTTCCTAAATCAGATCGACATACTAATAGATAATAGAGTGCAGCAATTCAATCCCATTGACGGAATTTTGGCAACGTCGACCAAAACCGTCGCCGACTTAAAAAATAACCCCAATTTTAATCTGGTGTATCCTTTGCCTCGCACTGCAACAACCACCGCAATAAGCCCGGATAATCATTTTTCGACTGAAGCGAATATCAACATAACACGGGGCAATAAAGCTCTTTTTAGAACTCGCGAAGGAGGCGCAGAATGGATCACGCAGGCTATCGACGTTGCCGCACCAGATTATAATCCTTTCGGCTGGGAACCATCAGTTAAAATAAATGATGTTGTGTTTGAGCCACGGAAGCCATTTCGAGTATGGGTTGGGACAGATAGGGGTCTTATTTTATATGACCCTAGAGATGGTACCAGTAGGCTTTTTACGACTGGGGATGGCCTAGGCGACAACAATATTCATCAAATTGTAATTGTCGACAACAAGCTAATCGTTGACCAATCAAGTGGAATTTATATTTTTGAGATTCCGCAGTAATTCGATATCATGAGAAATATTGTCGCATAAATTATACAAATTGGTGAGGTACTAATGCCATATTATTTGCTGTAAATAAAAATTTAAGCGTGAATGTTCAAAATAGTCTTGCAATATAAAATAATCTCGACCCTCTTCGTCCTAAGTTTCATCCTCGTTCTCGGCGGCGCGCTTTGGGCTTATTTCATCCTAAGCGGTTCCGCGGCGCCCTTGATACTGCATTTCAACGGTTTGATCGGCATCACGCAGATCGGCGGAGCGGGCCGCTTATTGGGAGTGGGGATTGTGGGGGCAATAGGCGTGGCTTTGAACTTCGTTTTGGCGATCGAACTTGAGCGGCGCGAAAAGATAATGGGCAAACTTCTTGCCGCAGGAACGCTGTTTCTGGCCTTCTTGCTTTTTTTGGGCTTCGCGAGTATAATTAGTGTTAATTAATAGAGCGTAATGCCAATATACGAATTCGTGCGAATGATACAAATAATACGAATGTTAAGTAATAAAAAGGCCGCGATAAAACTAATTTAAACTTATGCCAAAAGAAACTCTAGGAGCTCTTATAGAGCCAGAGCGGGATGTATCATATAGGGAGGCAGAAATCAGTTCCATGGAGAGACAGATAGCCGGCGTCGAAAGAGAAATGGAAGTAGCCCGCACATTAAGATCGGATTTAGGGGAAGACGAACTCGGTCCGGCCCAAAAACAACGCCTTGCCGATCTCGAGGTGAAAAAAGGAGAACTCGAAGCAAGACTTCGAGAAGTCCGCGAATTAAAAGCGAAAGCTGACGCCGGGTACGGCGACGCCACATAAAACCATGAAATTTGCGGTTATAGAATCCGGCGGGAAACAGTATCGCGTGTCCGCCGGCAGTAAAATTAGGGTTGAAAAACTTGACGCCAATGAGGGCGCGAATTTTTCATTCGACAAAGTCTTACTTGTCGCGGAACAACGCGGACTTAACGCGGACTTACGCGGAAAAGAGTGGGATGTTAAGGTTGGCACACCATATATCTCCGGCGTGAAAGTTGAAGGCAAGGTTTTACGCCAAGCTCGAGACAGAAAAAAGATAATTTTCAAATACCATTCGAAGACGAGATATCATAAGAAAAAAGGACACAGACAGCATTTTACAGAAATCGAGATAGTAAAGACGTAAGAAACCCGCCTTGCAAGGCGGGTTTCGCAGTTTTGGTCCGTAAAACTGTTATAATTATCTAGTACTGATAATTTTTATGGCTGAACAAATCCCATCATTCGAACACGAGGTTCTCGAAGCCGACATGAAACTCCTGGCGCAGGAGATCGCCCGGCATAAAGAAACCCCCGAGGGGAGAGGTGCTGGGGAAGGCGAGCTTTTGAAGAAAGCGATACAAACAATGCCGCCGGCCGTGCTCCGACAGAAGCAGGATGACCAGAAAAAGGCAAGCGTTCTCCCAGCATATGCCTTTGACGCGCCGCCGGAGACGAAGCTCGAGGTTGAGTATTTATTGGACATTGCATTCCACCACGGCATCGGCCGCGCCGTTAAAGAGGCGAATAGGTCCCCTGATTTTGTTAGAGACACATTCCACGACGCCTTGGTCAAGATGCTTTCACCGGAAGTGAAAAAAAGAGGCATATTGTAAATGTAATGCTAATCTACGAATTCATACTAATACTGCGAATGTCGCTGTAGCTCAATAATGCAAATATACGAATTAGTTTATTAGTATGTTGCGCTAAAGCGCCATTAGTATCATTCGCACGCATTAGTATATTGGTATTACGCTCATGCTAGTCTACATCCTAATCGGCATTTTCATCGGAACGATTTCTGGCCTCGGTGTTTTTTTCATCGGCCGATATTTTTTGCGCGAGCGGCTTTACGGACTCCTCGACACATCGCTTTTTTTGGTCAAGGTGCCGCGTGAATCTCCGCCGCCCGGAGGCGCCGAGCGCGATTTCAAATCCGACATAAACAAATTCGAGCAATTTTTAAGCTCGCTCGCGTCGCTCAAAAAACCGATCGCTCTTGAAGTCGCCGTGCCGCACGTTGGCGAAGAGATACATTTTTATTTCGCGGCGCCGCGATTTTTAGGGGAATCGATCGTGAAGCAGGTGCAATCTACATGGAATGGCGCGAGCGTGGAACGCGAAGCCGACGACTTCAACATTTTCAATGTTCACGGCGAAACATCCGCCGCGTATATTTCTCAAAAAGAAGACAATGCTTTGCCAGTGAGGACGTACGTCGAACTTGGCCTCGACTCTTTTGCCTCGATTGTCGGCGGGTTTTCGAAAATAAACGAAGTGGGAGAGGGCGCGGCAATGCAGATAGTTTTGCGGCCGGCGTCGTCGGATTCGAGAAAGAAAATCCAGGGATACATTGCCTGGCTCAAAAAAGGGGAGCCGCTTGAGAACATTTTGAAACACCAGTTCCCGGTCGGCATGAAGGATGTGAAGCGCGCCCTAAATCCGGAGACAGACGAAAAAGCGGAAAAAGAGAAAGTCATCGATGAAGATGCCGTGAAAGCGCTCGAGTCGAAGATATCAAAGCCGCTTTTTTTGGCGAATGTCCGCATCATTGCCTCGGCCGGCTCCAAATTTCAGGCGGACAGTGTTTTGGACGGCATTACGGGCGGATTTTCCCAATTCGGCAGTCCAAAGAGGAACGAGCTGAAAATAGTAAAGCAAAAAAATTCCGCCGCTCTTGCGCGCCAGTTCATATACAGGGAATTTATTTCCAGCCAAACGGTCGTTCTCTCCACGGAAGAACTTGCGAGCATATACCATTTTCCGTCGTCGTCAACGGAGACGCCGCGCATCAAATGGCTGAAGTCGCGCGAAGCTCCTCCCCCTTCGAATTTGCCGGGGTCCGGTCTCCTTATCGGCGAGAGCGATTTCCGAGGGCAAAAAAAGAGAATCTATATTACCGAAGACGACAGGCGGCGGCATGTTTATGTTGTGGGGCAAACT
>JBBUGM010000032.1:19775-24890 GCA_038077975.1 Patescibacteria group bacterium | reverse complement strand
ATTGGTCGAGTTCGAAGGTTTCGTCCTGCACGGCGTCGGGCGACTGGTCGGGCACCAAGGGAACTTCCGGTTCGGAATCGGTAACTCCGACATCCGCCGGAGAGAAGTCATACACCTTGTCCTGCTCCGGCTCGAACGGCACGGCCTCGGCAAGCGTGAACGTAAAGGTGAACACTCCGCCGGGACCCACGCTTCTTTGGTCTAAGTTTTACAATCCAGCAGGGGCGACAAGAAGCGGCCTCCGGTCTGTTGTAATTGGCGCAAACAACGAAATAGCCGCCGGTGGCTTTAAGCTTGCCAACAACATCGTCGGCTTCGGCATCGGCTATAGGTCATCCGGGGACCTTTTGTTCGTGGTGGATAACCTCGGGCAAACACCGTCAAATTTCAATTCCGCGGCGAAGCACCCGACAGAGGACAGATTTTTTTTCGCGGGCGACATCCGCTCCGGCGAATTTACTTCTGTTTTCCTCGCTAGCATCAATAATCTCGGCGGCGTCTCTGAAAGCGAGTGCCAGGAGATCGCGAACCGAGCAATCTTTGCGACTGCGATCGCGAGAGACAACACGTCGCTCTACATCGGCACAAGCAGTGCGGACGGACAGAAAGTGATTACGGCAACTTTGGACGGCGTCCTTGATTGCCGAAGCGGATTTGCCGTGCGCAGCGGTTCGGCGGACCACATCACCGACATTACCGTCGCGGAAAACCACTTTTGGGTAACAGGCCACTTCACCGGAAACTCCGGCGCTAAGGCGACCTATCTCCGCAAGTTTGACCGAGCTGGCAATCCACTTGGCGATGAAACCGTGCTCCAGAACGTCGGCAATCCGCGGATCGTTGAGGCAGCCGAAGGGGCGGAGAGTTTTGTTTATCTCTCCGGCACTCTCTTCGGCGAAGCGGCAAGTGAACAGGGCTCCGTTAACCAGTCATTTCTCCTTCTGAAGCTGGACCAGAACGGCAGGGAGGCCTGGCGCAGGGAGTGGAAGGGCGACAACGCGAGCAACAAGCAGGCCAACTTCGCCTACGATCTCGCGCCCCGGCTTGGAGGCGGCGTCGTGCAATGCGGCGCGATCACCAAGCTCGCGGCCGCAGACGCCAACAGCACGGAAGTCGGCGCCGTCGCTTACAATCCCTCGGGAGAAGCCGTTTTCAAAATCAGGCATCAATTCGGCACAAACAGCGACGTCGCGCTTTCCTGCATCGTAGACTCTGCCGGAGATCTTATTTTAACCGGCACCGCCTACAGAACAAATGCGGACGGCGACTCGTTCGTAGCCAAATTCCGTCTGCCCTAAACAGCAGACCACATAGCCCGGTCCGACCTCGCGTCGGACCGGTTTTCTTTTTGAGATCCACCTTGTTACGGAAAAGGTCGGACGTCCCGGTAAAAACATACAGCGCCCTTAAAAACGCTGATCGAAAGATAAGGGTACCTGACACGGTTTTCCCACTATAAAAATCATAGGCACCCCTGGGCTTGAGTTATTTTAGTACACCTATTACCACTACATATGTCTACTAGATACTGGCCGCCGCCTCCACAGGCGGGGGGTGCCAAGACATAGTATCCATCATAGGTACAAACATCTATTCCGCCACACCCATCATTTGGAGCATTGCCGAGATTAAAAACTGTCGTTTCCACCCCGTCGCAGTTGTAATCAAAACTTCCATCGCCACGAGAAGTAGTAAAGTAACTCGTCTGGCCCGGGAAAACCAAATGCGCCCTCGTGGTCGAGGTGGGGAGCGCGGAGTAGCAGTCAACCTGACCTCCCGGGGAATCCTTGAGACGGGTTGTGCAGGTCGAAACGTCAGAAAGAGTAATGTTGTTGTTGTCTAAGTAGGTATCCCTGTCCTGGTCAGTTGAGCAGAGATATTTTTGCTGAAACTGGCCGCCGGAGTTAATCGCAAGGGAACCACCGGAAACCAGCGATATAGTTTTGCCGGGGTTCCAGGCGAATATCGCTCCCGAGCCGCTCACGGTCAAAACTACTCCAGAGCCGCTCACAGATAAATTGCCGCCGTCTATTCCTTCCGTCGTTCCAGCGCCGATTGTACAGCTTGATGTCGTCGTGGAATTCGCGGCGCCGTGCGTTATCCCTTGGCAAGGGTCAAGCCACGCCATGGTGATAGAATTCTCTCTGCCTACGGCATCGCGGGCGACGAACTTCGTGCGGTATTCGCGGACGCTCGTGTCGCGCACGACCCAGCTGCCTTCGAAAGTGAATTTCTTGAGGGCTTGGGCTGCGGCGGTGTCGGCCCCTAATAATTGGGAAGTCCGACTTCCCCCGGAAGTCGGACTTCCAGGGGGCCCATTGTTTATCACGAGTTTCCCGTCGCGAACAAGATATTTTTGATTCTCCAACTCCGCGCGGGAAAGTGCGCTCGTTTCCGTAAGTTTTAGCGGCACTTTTACGGTGTCATTGTCCGTTTCAATTTCGGCAACAACCGAAAGGACATCGGCATCGTCTTGGATCACAACGCGCATAAACTGCGTGTCGCCGAGCGAAACTTTCAAGGGGTCGATCACGGCAGAGAGAAAACGCGGCCGCGCGTCTTCCGACGAAGAAATCATGTATTCCTGCCTGCCTTCGGGCAGACGGACACCGCCGGCAAGCTCTAAACCAGGCTCTTCTCCGCTCGGTTCAAAAACAGTTCGACTACGCTCACTGAAGAATGCAAAAAAATCCGGCCGCACGATAAAAAGCGCGGTGCCGAGAGCAATCACAACGATTATTAAGGGCAATACGAATTTTCTGCTCATTGGTTTATGTCTAGTATAGCAAATAGAGACTTATCTCTTCGATTTCTTTGCTTTCGCGGCTTCTAATTTCTTTAAGAGCGGGGCGGAGTGCTTTTTCATGCACTGCATGCAAACGTCATGCGAAGAAAAATCCGGCAGTCGCATGTAGGCCATCCTCTCTTTGTCTTTCGGTGATTTGCCGCAAATGTCGCATTTAGTGATGTTCATGATAATTGACGTTGCCCGCTTAACCCAACTTTTTTCTCAAGGCGCTAGCACCTAATTTCGGCAAAAGCTGATGCTTATCAAGAAACGACAAAATGGGTTCCCCGCAATCCTGGCAAAAGGAAAATTGCCGCCAAAACTCTCCAGCAACAACTTCTTGCTCGCGGTTATATATCTCCATTTTGCAGATATCGCATTTGATAACTCGCATTGCCCTATTAAAACTATTACCCTCGGCTTTTCTCGAGAAACTTTACTCGGCCGTCAAGTTCCTTTACCCAAGCGTGGAGCTTGGAAAAATCTTCGGTCCAGCGAGAGACATAGGAAGAAAGATGAAGATCTATGCCTTCGATGGCGCGCAAAATCTGTTGGACATCGCTCTTCGTCGCCATTTCTTCGCGAATCGCGGTGAATTCTTCTTGGCTCATTTGTGCCAGCTTGTCGAGCGTCATTTTTTCTTGATTCCCTGCCATGTTTTAATTATCTCAAAAAGTTTTTCTCTCCGCAAGATGCCAGTTCACAGAAGAAATTGGGTAATTCGGCTACACCTGAAACGGTCCGACTGGATTGCCACGTCGTTCCACTCCTCGCAATGACACTAATGACACTATAGAACCACGAAGCTCGCGGCGATCTCCGGCAAAAGCGCATGCAAATTCCCGCCGCCGCCTTTTATGCCGATAGCGACGCTTTGTACGATTTCGCAGGCATCGTATCCCCCGCAGGCGTCCGGTCCGCGCGCGACATTGATCTCGAGAATTGCTCCCGCGGCATCCCCTTCGACGGGCTCAGGGGATAAAGCAAAAATTACCGCGTGCCGTTCTCCATATTGATCAATGCGCCACTCGTCGGACTTAATCTCGAAAAGCGAGGGATAGCGGAAAGAGAAATTGCCGCCTTTCGCGAGCGCCTCGGGCGACTCGTAATCTATCCAACGGAAGCCGCCAAAACCCGGCAGGCCGACGCCTTCCCACTTCCAATAAACTGCCGCCGCAACCGCGGCGGCGAGGATGACGAATAAAATAATCTTGGACTTGGACATTTTGGAAAAAACGCTGATTGATGCTGATTTCGACTGATTTATGCCGATAAGTCGCAGACTTACTTCTTTTTCTTCGCGGCTTCGAGTTTTTTGAGGAGCGGCGCGGAGTGCTTGTTCATACATTTCATGCAAACGTCGTGAGAAGAGAAGTCCGGCAACCTCACGCAGACACAGCGCTCGCTATTCTTCGGCAATTTTTTGCAGATGTCGCAGTTGGTGGTGGTCATGATTTTACTTCATGGCATCAATTTGCGCGAATCAAAAAGCTCCGGCCGGCAAAGGAACCAACTTGCCGCCGATTTTAACTTTGCTGAAGTTAGCTTTTCCAAACTTTTCGGTCGCGCCGATAATTTCGATATACAAAGGATCTCCTTTTTTATCAAAATCTATAAGCACCTCCGGCGCGATCTCCGCGGTTCTATAAACTCGCCCCTGCTTAAGCGTGATATTCAATGCGTCGACCTCTTTGTCGTAAGCTATTTTCATAATTAAATTATAGCAATTATCTGCGCGGTTTTGCAACCCAATGGGCAGTAATTACAACGATTGCGTTCTTCTCTTTTTTGAAAATAACCGAGAGATAATGCTTCCCAATCTTTCTGTATGCAATTTCCCTGTTCCCGTAGCTCGGCCTTATAAATTCCGGTTCTCTCAAAACATTCTGAACTTTTTCGCGGGATAATCTTCTTTGCTCGGTCTTTAAAACTGCGTGCTTCGTAAAAATAATCTTCATTATCGATCGTCATTTCTTCTCCTCCACAACGAATCCGGCGTGCGCACATACCCGAATCTGGAATTCTTATTCTCCATTTTATTGCAGATGTCGCAGTTGGTGGTGGTCATGACTAAATTTTAAGAAAATCGCTTTCTGGAATTTCGGCCTGTTTCAATATTAATTTTAACAATTTAATTCCGATGTCGTCGCCATGAACATTGGGGATAATCAAGCGGAAATCGTCTCGTTCCATAAATTGATGCCGGCCGCCCGCATACGGCCCATAGAAACCAAGTTTCTTTAGCTTGCGGATCAACACGCGTCGACTAACGGGCTTCAACATAAGAACGCTGCTTCTTTGGCATACTGAAACCAGGAAGTTCTCCG
>JBBUGM010000032.1:0-19765 GCA_038077975.1 Patescibacteria group bacterium | reverse complement strand
CGCCTCTTTTTAAGGCGATAAGAACGTACACTTCGAGCGCGGAAGCCAGTTCTTCTCTTGCTTCTTCCACCGTTTTTGCTTGCGAGAAAACCCCCCGAACGCCGGGGATCCAACCGGCCCACCTCTTCACGGAGGGATCGTATTCGTACTCGGCGTTTTTTAATATTTTTTGTATGTATGATGGCAGATACAGCATAGTTGCAGTTTAGCAAAATAATAAATCTTTGCAAGTTACGATTATTTTAGCGCATCAATATCGATGTTCAATTTTTCTTTGAAAACAGCTTTGATAATTTGTAATTCCCGTTTCATAAGCGTAAATTCTTCTTCGCGGGCGGTAAGGCGCTTGAGAAATGTGTCAAGCGTTTCCGTAAGCTGGGCAATTTTCTCTTCTATCTTGTCCAATCGTTGCTTAACATCACGCACATCGTCCTTGATAAGAGAAACATCAATCTCTAAAGAGATCAATTTTTTGTCAATGCCGTCGAATCTTTTGTCCACGGCGTTAAACCCGCGGCCTATCATCAGTGCCAGCTTGTCGAGCGTCATTTTCCCGTTTTCTTCCGCCATATTTAAATTATATCAGATAGTAGAAACTCGACTAGGGTATTTTTGCAAAGCAATGCCGAGTTTTCACTACTTGATTATAGCAAGAAAATTTGTGCTGCGCAATAATAAATATGTCTTATGGGACTTATAAGCGTTATTGCGCATTGAAACTGGCCGCGATATCCGGCACTGTGGAAAGCAAACTCTTGCTTTTTGCCTTCATGCCTATCGCGACTCCGTCCTTGATCTCGCAGGCGTCGTATCCCGAGCAGGCATCAGGGCCTTTCTGGACGTTCACCTCGAGTATCGCGGACCCCCGCGAACCGGTTTTTGCGCTAAAATGGATCGCGTGCCGCTTTGCATCGTCGTTTTTATAACTGTTATAAACTATTATAACTGTTATAAATTTTTATAACAGTTATAAATCTTATAATTCTTTCTTTTTGACGTATTGACCAGTAGGAAGTTTTTCATAACCCATACCCGCCATTGCTTGTTCTACCTCCCCGTCAAGATTTCTTTCTTTAAGAGCGTCTCTCTTGATCTGCCGCCCAAGCCATTGCTCCCGCGGGGAGGAAGAACCTTCTTTGGGCGGGCTTTCTTCCAGCCATTTAATTTTTTGGTTCATCATGGCGTTTGTCTGGTTGATGAGACAAATCATGGCATTCGCCGCTTCTTCCGAATTATCTAAATAAGGTTTATAAAGGTTATAAAAATCATTATAGCTTTTATAACCGTTATAATCTTTATGATCGTTATAACTTTTATAATCTTTAATCTTGTAAACGAAACTTCTGACTTTTCCCGCTTTTGGATCATCTTTCCCCCAGAGCGGCAGGCCTTTTTGCCTCAAAAAATCAAGATAGTCCGTTAAAAGTTCTTCCTGGCTGCCTCTGGCCACCTTCAATAATTTCAGCTTGCCTTGAAAATTCCCCTGGGAGTAACCCTCGGGGATGTTTTGTTTTCCTGATCTCGCCGCCTGTTCCATCTGGTCTTTAGTCCGGGATTTATAGTCAACATAGCGGCGGCAGAATTCCATCGTAAAGTCGTGAATGATTTGGGTTTGAATATAAAAAGATAAACCTTTATAGCCATTCATGTATAGCCATTCATGAAAATTTTTATAACTGTTAGAACCGTTATAACTGTTATAACTGTTATAAACTTTATAATCGTTATAAATTTTACTTTGAGTAAAACTCGTCCAAATTAAACCCTCCGGAGGTGCCGTCCGCGACGTTGGTCCACTTTAAGTGGTCGAATCTATTCGCTGTTAAACGATAACTAACTTCCAATTCCGCGTTGTTCTGCGTACCGTTCAGCGTCTGTTCCGCGAGTTGCCCGTAAATCATGAGTTTGTTCTCCTCGGGCAACTTTTCGTACCAAACTCTGCCGTCGAAAGCTGGGGTGAGAAGCGCGACCATGCTCGCGAAGTTCTCGCGGAGATTCGTGGTTTTCGCAAAGAGCCATAGATCGCTTCCGCGCGGTGAATTCTTGAAGTCCAAAGTGTATTTGCACATTCCATCATTAGAACATTCCAACATTACAACATCGCTGGTTTCTTCCCGCACTCCCCCGGCAAAGCCGGAAACATATGTCGCATACCGCCTGCCGCCGATGGTGTAGATCGGGTCAATCGTGCCGACGTCTATCTTATCCGCAATGATGTCTGTTCCAACGGCGGTGACAGTGATAGCTCCTGTCCAGGTAAGCGCGGCCGCGGTGTTAATGGCAACATCATTGGCATTGACCGTGATGCCGGTTCCGGCGCCGACAGCTAAAGCGGTAAATGTTCCTCCGGCTCCAACTGCAATCGCGCCGCCGCCGCCGGTCAGACCCGCTCCGCCGTCAGGCCCAGTCAGAGTCACGTTGCCTTGAGCGGCGGTGTTGGCGGTTGAGCCGTAATTGACTGCAAGTGTATCTGCCCCGGCTGTAAGGCCTGTGAGCGTGCCGAGATCTATCGTTACGGCGCCGGTTCCGCCGCCGGTAAGACCGGTGCCGGCAGTCACCGAAGACACGCCGCTCGCCGGCCAAGCGCTGTTGCAGGTGCCGCCCAAACAAACTTGCGTGGAGCTAACAGAGCCGATCACTTCAAGCTTGGTTGCAGGCGCCGCCGTCCCGATGCCGACGTTGCCGGTCCTGTCAAGTACGAGAATGTTATCCGCGACAGGATTCGTGTTATCTACATCAAACTGGAACTTAACAGCTGTCGTTGTCCAATCTGTTCCTGCAGATGTACGCACAGCAGATATACCTAATCCAGCATGGTTGGTGGCAGTATCAAAACTGAAGTCTGCAATCTTCAGAACGTTCCCTGAAGTAGTGCCCAAAGTCCCAGCACGAACATTTAGCTTACCGTTGAAGGCCGAGCCCGGCGTTACAGATGCTGCTCCTATAGCCAATAAAGCATTCGGTCCCGTCGTCCCGATGCCGACGTTGCCGGAGGTATCTATGACCATCCTATCGCTGCCATTCACGAAGAAACGTAAGTAGTCGTTGGCGGTGCCGCGGATGCCTATAGCGGCCAGAGTTCCATTAGATTCACTGGTGAAGTACTGCCAGAAGTCTTGGCCTGCGCTACTCCGCTGAATCCTCATGTCCGGCGAGGCGCCATATATGTGAAGATTCACGTCGGATGCCGGCGTGGTCGTCCCGATGCCGACGTTGCCTGCGCCGACAATCAGACCATAATTATTTGTTGCTCCGGTAGCCCCGAAATACGCACCGATGTTTGTAGTAGCCGCGCCTGTTGTCTGTCCGGCCACAGCATACTTGGTACCCGTAGTTCCAGATTGGATTACGTCTAACTTTATATCTGCTCCGGGTGTCGCCGTCCCGATGCCGACGTTGCCGCCGCTATATCCGACAACCATTGTCCCAGAATCAAGATTTACGACTCCGTCGGAACTTCCAGCGTCGTCAACTCTAAAGTAGCCAACACCAGAATCCATAAACCCATAGAAAGTACCAGTGCCATCAGAATCCTTAATTGCTAAATCTCCGCCAGCACGTAGTGTAAGCGGCTCTCCAGCACCTGTACCGATTAGCGCTCCTCCCCAGACGTCAAGTTTACCTCCTGGCGTACTCGTCCCGATGCCGACGTTGCCGGATGAATCAACAGTCAAACGAACCAAGTTCGCAGTCATGTCCCGAAGCGTTAGTTTGTTTGTCTCGTCTTCTCCAGCGCCCAGACGCCACGTTCGTACTGCATTTTCTGTCAGACGAATTGAGGGGTTCGCGGAAGCAAGATGCAGTTCATCCGCCGGCGTGCTCGTCCCGATGCCGACGTTGCCTGTGTTCATTACTACAAATTTATTCTGGCTGGCTCCATCGGTGACCTCAAACAAACTGTTGCTGATTGCGATTTGGCTGCCCCACCAGGCCCAGGTGGAATCATCGCTGGCTATGGCCTGAACGGCGGCATTGCCGCCTCCTGTGAGATTTTTCAACTTAATGGAAGCGCCGGCGGCTCTTTCCGCGCGTATATTGCCTGCCACATCCAGCTTCTCACTCGCGGTGACGCCGATGCCGACGTTGCCGCTGAAGTAGCTTGTGCCATAGACGGACAAATCCGCCGGCAGGCCGACTTGCGAGGAGGTGTTGAAACCGACGTTTCCTTCAAAGGCAAAATTGGCGTTATTGGTAATCCCCCCGAAGACGCCCGTTGTAACACTCCCCGCGGCAACGGCGCCGCCCCCATCATCTGTTTCACAACTCACAGTACCTGCTTCATCAATAACCCGGATCGAGGAACCGGCGGCGCAGGTGCCGCTAACTCTCGCCTGAATAGTAGATGTGTTTACGGTTGCGGTCGGCGTCCAGCCCTCTCCGGCACTGCCCGTTACCGTTATACCATTGCCACCCGTGAGGTTTGCAACATAGTTGCCGGTCGTCTCCGAGGTAAGAGCTACGGAGTTGTCTGTCACGATCGATGGAACGGTAAAGGTATGAACCGAACCGGCTGACGTAATATTGAAACCGGAACCGGAAGACGTCGTGAATGTCTGCGAGGCGGCGGTAAGGCCGTTCAGAGAGGTGATGGCCGCGCCGCCACAGGTGGAGGTAGAAATCGCTCCGGTAGAACTAATGACAAGACATGGACTGCCGGTTGATGCCAAATTCGTGATCGTGAGGTTCGTCGTCGTCGTGTTGCCGACAATTGTCCCTCCGGAGGAAGTGAGCGTAAAGATGTTCGTGCCGTCAACGGCAAAACTTAAAATACCACTGCCACCGCTATAAATGCCCGTGTTCGCGTCTGTTGTGAAAGAATATGTCGGCGAACCGACACCGCCAGCCGGACCCCATATCGGCAAAGTTGTCGTAACAACTGTCGGAGACAACGTCCAAATCAGCGAACCGCCCGACGAGAAGCTCGCGGTATCTGCTCCGGAGCTGAACCAGCCGGTATTCGGATCGGAAATCCACGAATAAGTCGGCGCGGAGACCGTGCCTGATCCCCCGAAAAAAGTTCCTGTACTCCAAACATCTCCGTAGACGGAAAATTCCTGCGGCAAGCCCACTTGGGTCGAAGTATTTACGCCGAGACTCTGCTGTACCGCTTGATTGCCCTGAAGAACACCTGAAGTAATGTTCGTCGCCGAAATTGAGCCGTTAAGAGAGCCGGTAAAAAGAATATTGCCCGTGCCGGCTAAAGTCGTCGTGCCGACGGAAATACCGCCTAAGAATATAGCGTTGCCGCCACTGATCCCAATTGACGGATCTCCTCCGACATTAAGCCCGTTGGCCTTCACATCAAGATCTCCTCTTATCGGCCCGTGCACGAATAGTCCACCAGAACCCGGCTGGGCACCAAACGTGCCGCCCGCGGCAGTGCCGGACGCGAATGAAGTGCTGCCGATGGAAACTCTGCCGTCGTTCGTAACAAGCAAAACCGGTCCGACGTTAGCGTTAATAACTTGGATGGCGAAATCACCCGGCGCGGTTGAACTTCCGACAATAAGAAGTTTTACTCCCGTTCTAGTGGTCGAAGTGCCGATCGATAGGTTGCGCGAGGCGTCGTAGCCGATCAACCCCGCGCCGGTGCCGCCCTGGCCGCTCGGGCCGATGAATTGGGCGGAAGCGTTTTGGGGAGAGGAAAGCAGAAAGAGGAAAGCAGAAAGAAAGACAAAAACGACTAGAACGGCGAAGATGATCGCCGTTTTTTTAATGCTTGATTTGTTGGTCGTATGGTACATATGGTTCGACTTCGCTCACCACAAGTAGGACATATATGTCTTATAGGACTTTATTGTCCGCCGGAAGGCGGTGGGCCAGTTGGCCCCTCAAACGCCGGACTCGGAGCGCCGGTGGGAGTCGTTGGAGGCGGGCCGCCTACGCTTTGCTGCGGCGAGCCAAGACCGCCTCCCACCTGCTCCTGAACTTGCGGATTGGCAAACGCCTGCGCGACTTGGCTGTCGTTGCGAAGCCGCGTAGAAAAGAGAATCTGGTCGGGGTTCAGGCGCATCTCGTCAACCGGCCCCCAGAAGGCGGTGGTGAACTTGTTAAGGCCGAACTGCGGCTGTTGGGTCTGCGGATCAACGCCGCGCTGGAGGAACCAAACGTCGCGGAGGAGCGGCCGCGGAAACCACGAAAGCTTGCCGAAGTATATGTCGCCGCTTACGAGATAAACAGCAGAGTAAGGCGAGGGGCCGGCGGGATCTGGCGTGCCGAAAAATTTAAAGCCGAGCCAAACGCCAACTGCCACGATGGCGATGATGATAACCAATAAAATTATGAAAAGTTTTTTTGGAAACATGCAAATTTTGTTAGCGAGCTTGCGAGATTACAAAATTTCGCATCCCCGCCCTCTAAGCACAAATTTTATGCGGCCTAGAGGGCGGGGAATAAGATTTTGTAACCAAAGATTCGCTTTTAACAAAATCTAATTACTCTCTAGGCGCTACGACCAAGTGCCCGATCGGTCCCCTTTGCGGATCTTCCAGTCCGCCGCATGACTCACAAACAATCGTGAAAATTCCCGTCGCCGTTGCGTCAAACTGTGTAAACTTCGTTTCTCCTGCCTGAAGCGAAACTCTGAAGCCGTAATCCGGCTGGGAGTAATCGTAAGCGGCGTCCACGGCGGTAAGGTTGATGCGAACAGTATCCCCCAAAAACGCGCGGATCTCTTCCGGCTCGAATTTGCCGCCGACGATCCTCACGTCAAAAGTTCTTTGGCTTGCGCCTCCCCTGTGCGGCGCTGTTGGTGCAACCTCTTCAGGTATGGCAACCCCTTCTTCAACATTTTGCGAATCAATGCCGGGAACGGAAATGACGACATTGCTCGGGATGCTTTCGCGCGTTACGGGACCAGTCGGAACCGGCTCACCGTTTTCACCGAGCCGTACAGTGCCTCCGGGGCTACGGACGAAAGCGAAAACAATTATTAAAATTACCGCGACGACCGCGACCGCAACTACCGCAATAGATTGTTTAGACATTAGGTTTATTATACAAAATCGGCTTATTCGCAGTTATCCACAGGTCAGAGTATTCGCGAATAACTCGAATTTTTGATTTTAATAATGCGAATCGTTTCTATTCGCGTTATTTATGAAATTCCCCGCTTGCCAAAGCCCTCGGCTTGGGCCGATGGCGGGCAGACAGATTCGCAATATTAGCGATTACTCCTTACGGGCAGGTGGAAGAACTGATGCTCCACGCGCCGGTAACCGTAGTGGGCTTGTAATACCAACAATAAGATTGTCCGGGATCACGCATAACGAGATTTCCTCCGGTTAAATCCGTTGGCGAATCAGATGTATAAATGTTTCCGCCACTGACCCGCAACTTCACGTTGGTTCCGAACGAATTCACCCCAACGCTCACGCTTGGCGGGTTGGCGTCGCTGAAGTAAATTACTCCATTGATCGAATCCCAGCGCAATGGCCCCGTTCCGAGGGCATAAGCATCGGTCGAAGACGGGAAAACGTCGGAGTCGAAAGTCGCGGCGGAGACTCGGGCGATGGCCGTGTCCAAGGAACGCACGAATCTGTCCTTCACTCCGGTTGTCGTATACGCAACGGTGAAATTAACATCAACGGAATCTTTTCCCGGAGGATTGGAACGCTTCGTGAACGAAACGTTCGAGAGCGTCACCTTCGAGGTGGTGATGGCCGTCGCCGCGCTCGAAGACGCCTTGAGGTACATGATGCCATCCGCAAGATAGATAAGCGTCGGGTCTTCGGAGGGCGCGCGCATACGCAGGCGGAGGGTTGAGGTCGCCACGTCCTGGGCAAGTTCCACCAAGCTCGAACGCTCGACGTAATACTTTATCTGCTCTAAAAGAAACTGACTCTGCCCGTTAACCTCCGCCGCCGCCCCCTGACGCGCGTTCACGTTCACGACGCTCACAAGCACGGTAACGAAACCGAGCATCACCAAAGTGAAGATGGCGGAAAAGATGAGGAGTTCGAGAACGGAAAGACCCGAACGTGCGCCGTAGAAGCGAAAGGGTGCGAAATAGGAAGCGAAATTGTGCGAAAAAAAATTGCGCATGTGTATAAATATTATAGCAAAAGTCGACGCAACCGTTGTCTCATGAATATCGCCTGAGCGAGCACCGTGAGTCGAAGGCCGCCCTTCGACAAGCTCAGGGGATAACTATTTTTATTTTCGCACTGTTTCGCTTCTATGTTTAGGGGTCGTCCAAAACCCAAGCCGGAAGCGTCCTCCCAATGCCAACCTTGTCTGCGCTTCTAATGCCGGAATTGATCCGAAGACGATGAGCGTCACTGGCACCAAAAACCACTGTAAGAAATAGATAATTTTGTGTCGCGCGCGGAACCAAACGGGCGGTGGCGGCAGAAGCATCATGCTTAAGACCGCGGAGCTCGCGATGCCTACCATCGAAAGCGAAATGATGAGCCGCGTTATCTGCGGCAGGTTATAAGAAAGAAGAGAGTATTCGAACCCCCCGCCGCCGAGCATGATAGGCAGCCAGCCCAAGGCGAAGATCATCAATGAATAAGTCGCCCATGAGTGAAAACCTTCAATGATGCTTAGCGTCCAATAAATTTTCTTGCGGCGAGGGATACGCGGATTGCGGCGGAAACCGTCTAAAAGATACGGCAGGTTTTCGACTCCCCAACCCCAACGCCGCTGTTGCTTATAGATGTTAACAAGTGTCCGCCAAAAGCTCGGCGCGGCGTTCGCGTCCATTGAAACCGGATAGAATAAGGGCTCGACGCGGAAGTCGCCGTCGTAGTGGAGATAGCATTGCCAGAATATCCGCGAGTCCTCGGAGACGACGTTCACGTGCCAAAAACCGATATCGACGAGCACCTGGAATGGGATCGACTGCGAAGAAAAAGAAGTAAGGCGTTCCGGCCGCGACTGCTGCATCATCTGCCAAAACGTGGCGGAGAAGGAAACTACCCGCGCGAGTGACGGCGCCTGGTAAATGTTGTTCAAAAATAGCGGAATGGGCTGGTAGATAGAGCGGAGCGGGTGCTCGGCCGTTAGATACGCATGCGCAAGGCGGCCGAAATATTCCGGAAGAACCTGCGTGTCGGCATCGAAAACCGAGACGAGAATTTGTTCATACGATGACAAATGACTATGACGATGACTCTTGATCTTTGATTTGTCATTGTTATGGTCATCGTTATCGTTATCGTAAATTAAAGGATCAATGATCAGGTGCTTGGCCTCACGCGCGGCCCAAGTTTCGTTCGCGCCTTTGCCGGGAATCTCGCCGGAGATGTCCGCGGGGTGCGTGGTAACTAAAAATTTAAAAAACTTGCTTCCGAATTCTTTTTTCGCCAATTCGGCTGTTTTTTGATCATCAGCCCCGCCGCGCTCTTCCGTTGCAAAAACAACTATAATTTTTTCCTTTGGATAGTTTGATTTCGCCAAACTCTCAAGGCCGTCCCGCACAACGGCATACGGCTCTTTGTACATAGGAAGAATTACAAGATGATAAACCTCCTGCCACGACAATGAAAGTTCTTTCTCTACAATTCGGGGCGTTCGGATGAAATTCGGATTTTTCGGATCGCTCTTCAGTTTTTCCAACCAGTTCGTAGAGGTAAACTCTTTCATTTTCTTGAACGTCGCCCGGAGATGAAGTGAAAGGTAAATGGTTTTCAAGAGCCAATAAATGTCGAAAAGAATAATGAAAATAGCCACCGCGGCGGGCAGCTGCCATGACAAAAGAAACATCAAGATTATCGTGAGCCAAGAGACGGCTCCGGGGAGGATTTCGAAAAAACGCATGCTACGCGAGCAATGCCAAACTACAAATCTCATGCGAATCTACAAATAAAGCATTTGCGGCATTCGCATGTATTCGCTGTTTTGCATCGGATTAAAATCCGAAAAATCTCTCAAGCGACCAGGCGCCGCCGCCCAAAGCGACAAGTGCCAAGGCCGAACCGAGAATAATAAGGTCGAGTTCGAACCCGCCAACCAAAGCGTGGCGCTTCAAGAATATCCTCCAGAAATTAATGACGGCAAATTGGCCGGCGACGAAGAACGCGGCGACTTGCACGCCAAAGCCAAGGACGAGGGCAAGGCCGCCGAAGAATTCAACAACGGCGGCAACCGCCGCCCAAAAAATTCCCGGACGGAAACCGACGCTTGAAAACCACTCCCCCGTCCCACGCAAATTTTTCAATTTCGGCCAGCCGTGGGCGAGCAAGACAAGGCCTAAGGCCAAGCGCAGTGCGAGCAAGGCGTAATCGTCGAAAAGATAAAAGATGGGAAACATAAGCTATTAAATTTCTAAGTCCTAATTTCTAATTTCTAAATAGGAACGGCCTTTGCTTCTCCTTTCAATTTATTATAGAATACCATGTCGGCGAACCACTAGATTCCGCGCCTTAAATTCGATATTCTGAATCTGAAGCCCCTATCGTCTAGCCTGATCTAGGACGCGGCCCTTTCACGGCTGAAACTCGGGTTTAAATCCCGATGGGGGCACAAAAGAAAAAGCTCCGTGCATGAAGCGCGGAGCTATGTTGATCTATGGTTCGTATCTGAAATCCTTCGGGGCAACGAGAGCATAAACGAAATTTTCAGGAACAAGGTAGCGTTCGGCGGCTGCCACAACTTCGGAGAATTCAATACCTTTAATTTCCTCGATGGTTTCTTGCGGTGAACTCGGCCTGTTTTCAAGCAAAACTTTGATGGCCGCGCGGCTCATGATCGAAGAAGAATTTTCGTAAAGCAGGGCTGCTTTGCCCACAAGGAACTGCTTGGCAAGCAGGAAAAGCGATTCATTGCGAATACTGGAAGTTATAATCGACTTCACGGTTGAGATCGCTTCGGCGCAATGCTCCGGGTCGGTAGCAAGGTAGACCCTGAAGTACCCCACATCGCTTCTGCCTATCACATGTGCCGCGACCTCATAGCAAAGTCCGCGCTTACTACGAACTTCTTGGAACAGCGGGGATGACATACCCCCGTCGATCATTGCCGAAAAAATATTCAAGGCCGCAGTCGATCGCGCGGAAGACGCTCCTATCGGGGCAGCAAGACAAATTTGTACCTGTTCGACGTCCTTGGGAACGATGATCAATTTTTGGGGATTAACCTCCGTTACTGCGCGACGCACGTTGCGAGAACGTCCGGTCCTTGAAGAAAATAGGTTGTCCAGCGTGTCGCATACGCGCTCTGCGCTCACATTGCCAACAACGATGAACGTAAAATTTTCGCTGTTATAAAACTTTCCGTGGTATCGCACGAAATCGGCGCGAGAAAAAGAGCTGACCGATTCGATTGTGCCAAGAATATCGGCGGCAAGCGGGTGATCTCTGTAAAGAGCATTTTCGAGTACTTCTTGAACGATACCGGAAGGATCATCATTTCTGTCTCTGATTTCATGCAAAACGGACTGCATCTCATCGACAATATCTTTTTCCCGAAAAAGAGGGTCTGAAAGAAGATGATAAAGATACGTCGCGGCCCGATCAAAATGGACTGCCGGCACAAGGGCTTCAAACATCGTCATCTCCTTGAAAGTCGCGGCGTTGCAATCGCCTCCAGTCTCTTCAATATACGCGGCCACTTCTTTGTCGGTTGGAAAGCGTGAATTGCCACGAAAAACAATGTGCTCGAAAGCATGGGAAAGCCCGGATTCATCGGGAAGCATTTCGTCTCTCGCGCCAACGCGTACCAATGCGCACATGGCAACGCTCTCGACATATGGCCGCTCCATCACGTACAGCGGCGCGCCACAAGCAAGCGTAAAATGCTTGAATTCCATTGCGAACCTCCGATTTCATGATTTGAAGATCTGTGTGGAGTTTATAACTTGCACATCAAAAAATCAAGCCATATTGATTTTTCCCGGCGCTTAGGTAAAATGCAGTTAGCAATTTCTAGCGGGAGAAAATGCATGTCTACCACGTCCGTCAAAGCATGGATGGAAAAAAGCGTCATTTTCTTAAACGGAAAGATCACAAGCGCAACGGCCATGCTCATTGAGAACGCAATAGAGAAAATCAGCTCGAGCGGCAAAGAACCACTGTTTTTCATCATTAATTGCGAAGATGGCGGCGATTTTTATGCTGTTTTGAAAATAAAGTCGCTTCTCGAAAATTACAAAGGAGAGGTAACTACGGTAATTTTCGGCATGGCTTTCTCTGGAGGCTTTTTGCTGTCACAAATCGGTTCCAAGAGATTTGCGACAGAAAAGAGCAGGTTGCGCTTCCATCAGGCGACTTTTACTTTCGCAAAAGACCTGGTCTTGAATGCGCAAGCCCTCCAAGAATTTGCACATCGATTAATTCGAATTGACGGAATTCAGTTGGAAATTCTTGCGGCAAGAGCTCGTCCAGTCAAAGCTGTTTTTGAACTATTCGAGAAGGAAGCCACGATCAATGCGCAGGAGGCGCAAAAGGTCGGTCTTTTGGACGGCATCATTAAAGAACCTGTTGACGTTGAAGAACTGATTTCATTTTTGAATACTGACGCTAAATAGCCTGCCACCTTTCCGGCAGGCTATATTTTTGTTAAAACTTACATATATGAAAATACTTTCTATAGAAACCAGTTGCGATGAGACAGGTATTGCCTTAGTGGAGGCGCACGGCGGACTTAAAAACCCGCGGTTCAAGGTTTTGAAAAATCTCGTTGCCTCGCAAATTGAAGTTCACCGCCCCTTTGGCGGCGTCGTTCCCAATCTCGCGAAACGAGAACACGCCAAAAATCTTCCGATATTGTTCAGGAAGATTTTTGGCAAATCCAATACGAGGAAGTCCGACTTCCTTGGGGAAGTCCGACTTCCGAAAATTGACCTCATCGCCGTCACCGTCGGCCCAGGCCTCGAACCGGCGCTTTGGCAAGGCATTGAGTTTGCGAAGGCGCTCACCGCAGACTCACGCGGATTTAACACAGACGAACGCAGAAATGGTCCGTTTAAGTCGGTGTATGGTCTGTTTAAATCCGTGCTAGTGATAGGGGCTAACCACTTGGAAGGTCATCTATATAGTTTTCTTTTGCCGTCAAAGTCGCCAAATTCCAAATTCCCCGCCCGCCTTGCTTCGCAACGCGAAGCGGGCAGGCAAATTCCAAATTCTAAAAAAATATTTCCCGCAATCGCTCTGATCGTTTCCGGCGGGCACACGCTTCTCTTGCATCTCGAATCTTTTTCGAAATGGAAACTTATCGGTGAAACGCGCGACGATGCCGCCGGTGAAGCGTTCGACAAAGTGGCGCGGCTTTTGGAGCTTCCCTACCCCGGCGGTCCAGAAATCGAAAAACTTGCCGCAAAAGGCAATTCTTTCGCCATTTCGTTTCCGCGGCCGATGCTTGATCAAAAAAATTACGATTTTAGTTTTTCCGGATTGAAAACATCAGTCCTCTATTACTTGCGAGATCTTGCATCAACGAATAACGAATTGAGTGCGAATAAACGAATTCGTAAATTCGTAAAAAATTCGCTCTTCGCTGATGTGGCCGCGAGCTTCGAGCAGGCCGTCATCGATGTTCTCGTTTCGAAAACCAAGCGCGCCGCGGAAGAATATGGCGCCGAGTCAATTCTGCTTTCAGGCGGCGTGGCGGCGAACAAACATCTGCGCAAGGCATTGAAGCGCGCCGCAGAACTTATTGATGTGAATTTTTTTGCAGCCGACCTCGAATACAATCTCGATAACGCCGCAATGATCGCCGCCGCGGGATATTTCGCCTATCTGCGGAAGAAAAAATATCCTCTTCGGGCAAGAGGTGATCTTAGCATTTAAATTACTATCATTATATAACAATTGTTGTATAATGATAGTGAAAAAAATCCCCGCGCAAAGCGCGGGGTGATAATACAACTCATCAGTCAACAAGCCGCAGTATATCGTTCCATAAGCCCAGCACAAAAAGAAACAACACAAATCCGTAACCGGCGTACACGAACAACTGCTTAAATCGATCAGACGAATCTCGTCTCATAAACGACTCAATGCCCAGAACGAAGATGTGGCCTCCGTCGAGCGGCGCAATGGGCAAGAGATTCAGTATCGCTAAGCTTATACTGACGAGGGAAAGAAAACGAAGCAATGGTATGGCGCCAAGTTCTGCCGTTTTTCCTGCATACACCGAAATACCAATTGGGCCTGATATGACACGAGAAGAAACATCGCCACGCGCCATGCCGAAAAGCGCGCCGAATGTTGTGCTTACAATTTCTTTGTTTTTCCCGATTGAAGCGATTATTGCGTCTTTCGGCGCGAGTTTTGTCGTAGCCACGCGGAGAGGCAAAATCAAAATTCCAATCCGCCATAAATTGCTGGAGTCGTCGAAAAAAGGCGTAACGGAAAGGCGCTCAAAGCCGCCCGCGCGTTCCACGACAAACTCCACCTTTCTGCCCTCCGACTTTCCGACAACCGTCAAGAATTCCGGGAAAGCGAGTATTTCAATGTCGTTTGCAGAAATAATCTTATCGCCGATTTTCATGCCGGCATCACGCGCGGGAGAATGCTCGTCAAACTCCTCGATGATAACCGGCTCCGCGGGGGAAAAGCCAATGCGATCAAGGTGCTTTGGATTACCAGGATCAATGTCTCGGAGATCAAGCTTAGCATTTACGGCAGTAGCATCACCGCGCCGAACCTTGAGCTGAAGCTCTCTGCCGGCGCCCAACATGACGTTAAGCATCGCTTCGCGCCAGGTGCGCACCTCAACTTCCCTCACCGCGACAATAACATCGCCCTTGCTTATGCCGGAAAGAGCGACTGGGCTTCCGGGCGTTACATAACCAACACGGGCGGCTTCATTGAGATATACCGGTTCTTCAAAACGAACGGCATACACGCCGGCGAGCACGAAAATTGCCAATGCGACATTAGCGAAGGGTCCGGCAAGGCAGATGCATATTCTTTGCCAGCGCGGCTTTGAGGAAAATGATCGTCCGGAATCGGCAGATTTATCTCGCGGATCCTCCCCTTCCATCTTTACATAACCACCCAACGGAAGTAGAGAAATACGGTAATCGGTTTCACGGGTTTTCCGCCCGAATAAACGCGGTCCGAATCCGAGCGAGAACACATGAACTTTTACTCCGACCAGCTTAGCAACAAGAAAATGGCCGAATTCATGAAAGAAAATCGCTCCTCCAAACACAACGGCGATACCAACAACGTAATACAAGAAAAGCATCTGAACCTCCAGCTTTTGACATGTGTAAAATTCTAAGTGTCATTTTAGCACAGCTTCAGTTATTTGTCTACAAAAAGGGCTATCGCCTCTCTTTGCCCGTTTCGACCGCGAAACGAGGCGGATGGCAAAAATCTTGATGAAATAATCATCGAATATTTCATAAAACCCAGAATGACTTTTCGAACCGCTTCGTAATAGTTAGAATTAGTTTTATGGCACAAGAAATCCCTTCTCGCTACGACCATAAAGAGAGCGAACCGAGGATCTACAACCTTTGGGAAAAATCGGGGTATTTCAATCCGGACAATTGCGTTAAGGACGGCATCGTAAAAAAAGATGCCGAAGTTTTTTCGATCGCTCTACCACCGCCGAACGTAACGGGCACGCTCCACATTGGCCATGCTTATGAGGACGCCTTCCAGGACATCGCCGTGCGTTTTAACCGCATGCGGGGTAAGCGGACCATTTGGGTGCCGGGCACGGACCACGCCGCGATCGCAACGCAGGCGAAAGTAGAAAAAGATCTCATTAAAACCGAGAAAAAAAACCGCTTCGATCTCGGCCGCGAAGAATTTTTGCGGCGCGTGAACGACTTCGCGAAAGCGAGTCACGACGTGATTGTCCGCCAGATAAAACGCATGGGGGCGTCGCTCGACTGGAGCCGCGAGGCGTACACCTTGGACGAACCGCGCAACCTCGCAGTGCGCACAGCATTCAAGAAAATGCACGACCTCGGGCTTGTTTACCGCGGCAATCGCGTCGTGAACTGGGACCCGAAGGGGCAAACCGTGATCTCCGACGACGAGGTAACCCACGAAGAACGTAAGGCGAAGTTTTATACCTTTCGTTACTCGAAGGACTTCCCTATCTCGATATCAACAACCCGACCGGAAACCAAGGTTGGCGATACCGCCGTCGCGGTGCACCCCAAGGACGCGCGCTACAAAAAATTCGTTGGCAAAACATACGAAGTGAATTTCGTCGGTGTCCCGCTCAAGATCAAAGTGATAGCCGATGAGACAGTAGAAAAAGATTTCGGAACGGGGGCATTGGGCGTAACGCCAGCCCACAGCATGATCGACTGGGAGATGGCACAACGCCACAAACTCCCGCTCGTGCAAGTGATAGACGAACGCGCGCGTATGCTGGTAGATGGCCCCTTCGACGCGGCTCAGGGTAAACCGATCCTTCAAGGAATGAAAACCATCGAGGCGCGGGAGTGGATAGTTGAAGAACTGCGCAAGAACGGCCTCCTTGAGAAAGAAGAAGAGGTAGCGCAAAACATCTCTGTCTCCGAGCGCACGGGCGGAGTCGTTGAGCCGCTTCCAAAACTGCAATGGTTCGTCAATGTTAATGCCAAATTCCAAATTCCACCTGCCCGCCGAAGCCTCGGCGCAGGCGGGAATTCCAAATTCAAAAGTATTAAAGGCGGCGAGAAAATAACACTCAAAGAGTTGATGCGGCGCGTTGTCGAATCAGGAGAGATAAAAATAATGCCTGAACGCTTTGAGAAAGTTTATTTCCACTGGATAGAAAACTTGCGCGACTGGTGCATTTCGCGGCAGATCTGGTTCGGCCACAGAATTCCGGCGTGGTTTTGTCTGGGATGTGGGACGGAAAATATACAACAAAAAAGCGAGGCGCGCTGGTTTCTTGTCCGACATGGTCAATCAAAATTCAACAAGGAGAAAATATCTCAGGGACAAATGGAGGGCAACCCTTTAACCACCGAAGGCATCGCCCAGGCTGAACGAGTAGCCGATCAACTGAAAAATGAAAATATAGGCCTTGTCGTCAGTTCGGATCTCGAACGATGCAAAATGACCGCCGAGATAATCGCAGAAAAAACGGGCGCAAAAATTATTTTTGATAAAAGATTGCGAGAAAGGGGGCTTGGGATTGCCGAGGGAATGGCTCGCGGAGAGCGCGAACGGATTTACGGCGACATAATGAAAGATTATGAAAATAAAATTCCGGGAGGAGAAAGTTGGCAGGAATTAGAAAAGCGACTTTCTGAGGTTCTCGTCGACCACCTGAAAGATCACGAGCACAAAAACATTGTTGTGGTAAGCCATGGTGCACCAATCAATTTTCTTGTTGGCAAAATGAAGAATATTCAGTCAAGAGAAATCATATCTCAGCCGATTCCTAAAAACTCTGAAGTGCTAGAACTGATTATTACTGAACCTTGCCGAAAGTGTAGTGGACATTTTTACGAACAAGACCCTGACACATTCGACACCTGGTTCTCGTCCGCAATGTGGACGTTTTCGACACTCGGCTGGCCCGCCTTCGCGGAAACCGCTACGGCGGGCAAGCCCGGACCGGAAAATGATTTAGCGAATTACCACCCGACGTCGCTCATGGCTCCGGGATATGAAATTCTTTTTCTTTGGGTTGCGCGGATGATACTGATGAGCGGGTGCCTCTTGGGCGAAATCCCTTTCCGCAGGGTGGTCCTGCACGGCATCGTGCGCGACGCGCAGGGAAAAAAATTCAGTAAATCGGCCGGCAACGGCATCGACCCTTTGTTCCTCGCCGACAAGTACGGCGCGGACGCGATCCGCATGGCGCTTATTGTGGGAACCGCGACCGGCAACGACGTGAAGTTCGACGAGAACCGCGTCAAGGGCTACAGAAATTTCTCGACGAAACTTTGGAACATTGCGCGGTTTGTTCTCTCGAACAAACCCGCGGACTTACGCAGACATGAACGCGGACTTACGCAGACAACCAACGCGGAGCACAAGCAAAATATCGAGGAACTGGAAAATATAAAAAAATCCATCACCGAACATATTGAAGCATTCGAATTCCACCTCGCGGCGGAGAAAATTTACCACTATATCTGGCACACGCTTGCGGATAAAATTATCGAAGCGGAAAAGAAGAATCTCAAAGATGGCGATGCCTCGCAAAAAGCGGAAAGCTACGCGCTACTCGAACACCTGCTTCTCGAATCGCTCAAAATGCTCCACCCTTTCATGCCGTTTGTTACGGAGGAGATATATCGAAAGTTCCGGCCGGACAGGTTGCTGATGGTCGAAAAGTGGTAGTCCTACGTCATTGCGAACGCACCTGAAGCAATCCCGCGGCATGAACATGGATTGCCACGTCGTCCCGACTTTACGTCGGGCCTCCTCGCAATGACTTAGTTTTTGAGGAGATAGGATAAACAAAAAAATCGAGCCAAGCGTTAGCTTGGCTCTTTTTGTAATGGAAGTACTATGGAATTTACTTCATCTCCGACTATTTTTTTGATGTCTTCAGAGCTTAAAGTTTCACGCTCCAGCAACTGCTTAACTATTTCTTGATGCAATTCCCTGTTGTCGTTATCGCTGAGCAACCGGCGAGCAGTATTTTCCGCCTCTGATATCAATCTTTTTTCTTCGGCTTCTACCTGGGCAAGCAATGCTTGTGAAAAACCATCTCCACTGCCAAACGATCGGCCTTTCTGAAGATCTGTCTTTTCTCGCGGGTCCGAAATCGGCCCGAGAGAAGACATTCCCCAGCGTCTTACCATCTTGCGTGCGAGATTGTTAGCAATCTCGAGATCGTTCTCGGCCCCAGAAGTTCTGATATTCAAAAAAAGCTCTTCGGCAATTCTACCACCCATCGCCACAACCATATCGGCCCAAGCTCGCTCCTCAAGTTTTACTCTAACATCGTCAAAGGGAAGATTGTACAATGCGCCTCCCGTAAAGCCCCTTGAAATGATCGTTACTTTCTCGACGGGTTCGGCATCTTGTAAAAGCACCGAAAGTAGGGCGTGGCCTGCCTCATGATTAGCACTGATTTCGAGAGACCTTGGAGAGCAAACTTTCGAAGTTCTTCGAAGTCCGAGGAGGATCTTATCCTTGGCTTCCCAAAAATCCTGTCGGGTTACATCTTTTTGCTCAGGATCTCTTGCCGCAATGATCGCCGCTTCGTTTACCATGTTCTCAATATCAGCGCCAACCATTCCCGGCGTGCCGCGGGCGAGATCGTTCAAATCAACATCCGGAGCGATCGGCACGGACTTTAGTCTGATGTGCACATCGAACGTTTCCTCTCTTCCCGCAACATCGGGTTTGTCAACAACAATGCGTCTTGTAAATCTCCCCGGGCGAAGCAGAGCTTCGTCAAGGATGTCGGGCCTGTTTGTGGCGGCCAAGACCACAATGCCTTGTTCTTTATCAAATCCGTCCATTTCCACAAGGATTGCGTCTAACGTCTGCGCATATTCACGCTCGCCGCCGATCTGGACAGAAGATCTCTGTCCACCGACAGCGTCAAGTTCATCTATGAACAAAACGCATTTGCCGCACTTTTTTCCTGCCGCGAAAAAATCACGAACGCGGCTCGCGCCGACACCAACGAACTTCTCAACGAAGTCAGAACCGTTGATGGAAAGAAAGGGTACGCCAGCTTCTCCCGCGACAGCTCTAGCTGAAAGTGTTTTTCCGACTCCCGTCGGGCCGATAAGAAGCGCCCCTCTCGGAATACTAGCCCCGAGCCGACCGAAATGTTCAGGGTTCTTGATGAAATTGACGATTTCCCTAAGTTCTTCCTTCGCTTCATCGATACCGGCAACATCGTCGAATTTAACTTTCGGCCCGCTGCGTTCGTATTCTTTTCCAACCGTTTTGTT
>JBBUGM010000031.1:0-38482 GCA_038077975.1 Patescibacteria group bacterium | reverse complement strand
CAAAATTAAAATATGGTTCGAGCCGATGTTTTTCTTCGGGTTCTTTTGCGGTTTTCAGTGGTGCGCCCGCGAGGATGTCTCACTGCTCGGCCTTCGGCCTGCGCTTTAAAACCCAGCGGTTTTAATGTTTCCGCCACGGGAAAACTCCCGCCTGCGTGGCCGTAGCCACTTCGGCGAGGCGAAGGCCCGTTTTCCCGACCCCTTTCCCGTTCGATTCTTGTGCGAACATTAATCAATTAAATAATAAATTTTTTGTGCGCCCGCGAGGAATCGAACCCCGATTTGTAGCTCCGCAAGCTACCGTCCTATCCGTTGAACGACGAGCGCAAATTTATAAACTCTAAACTCTAAATACTAAATTCTAAACAATTTCAAAACTCAAATTTCAAAAATTTTGGATTTAGACTCGCCTCGCTGAAGCGAGAGCGAAACGGGTATTTTGATTTATTTAGGATTTAGAGCTTAGGATTTAGAATTTACATCGCCTAGAATCTCAAAAACTCTTCAAGCGCGTCAAGGAGCGAATGCTGGTGTTCGACCTCGCGCAACGCCGAGCCGAGTACTCCGCGTACTTCTCCCAATTTACTTTTCGGCACGCGGATCTTGAGAGATGGCTTAAGCCGGCTTTTGAAGCGCAGGAAGATATCGGCTAATTCCCCCTCCGCGTCATTGACGCTGAAATTTTCAAGTTCGGAATAGAGGTGATTTTTCCGATCGGCAATCGCGATGCCTTTTTCTGTGACGGAAAAATTGACTATCTCGGCCTGTCTATTCCCCCAGACGAGAACCAGTATTTCCGCCAAAACCACAAAAAATCCGAAGAGGAAATTCCTTTGCCAGACGGCTAGCCCGAGTATGATAACGGCAACGATGATGGAAAGCCAGTACCAAGACACGCCTTTCGGCCGCTCTTCAAACTCCGGTGCGCTCCAACGAATTTCAGGGTTTGCCATGCTTTTATTGTAATGGTGCTTTTGTATTTCATCAACGAATAGCGAATATGGAACGAATTTTCGAATAAAAATTCGTAAATTCGCAATAGATTCGTTATTCGATGATGCTTACGCCCTTGCCACAGTGAGGGCGATTATTCTTTTTACTCCGGCACTTTTCAGGGCTTCTGCCGCCGCAAGCATTGTTGCGCCGGAGGTCAGGACATCGTCTATTAAGATCACATTTTTGCCCGCTAGTCCGCCTTGCGCATGGAATGAGCCGAGTACGTTTTCTTTGCGCTCATCGATGTTTTTCGCTTCACTTTGCGGTTTAGCGTGTTTTAGGCGTGAGAGAGAGGTGATGGAGAGTGGAAGCCCGAAATACGAAGCGAATTTTCGGGCGATGAGTTCTGCCTGGTTGAATCCGCGCTCGCGCAGGCGTTTTTTCGAAAGCGGTATCGGTACGACGACGAAGTTTTTGAGGTCGAAGTTGAGTCCCACCGCGTACCGCACAAGAAGTTCGCCAAGTTCCTCCGCCGCGCTTTTTATGGACTTGAATTTCAATGCCCAGACAAGCTCTTTTGTCGCGCCGTCATAATTTGTGGCCGCGCCAAGGACATAGAGGAAACCCTTGTGGCAGACCTTTTTATTCAGAGCTAAGCGGGCACCGCATTTGCCGCAGAAAAGCTTGCGGTTCAAGGGAATTGCGCTGAAACACTTTGCGCAAAGCGATGCGCCATTACGTGACTGCTCACCGCAATGGAAGCAGTTCGTGGGGAAAATAAGGTCAAGCAAGTTGCGCAGGTTCATTTCTGGGAAATTATCATTTTTTCGTGCTAAAATCAAGGTGAAGGTCTGGCCCAAGAGCGCAATCCGAAAGGTGAAGCGCGATTGGCAGCCAAACCTTTACCGAGCACATAAATTATGTATGACATCTATGTCATTAAAAATCATAGGGATAGAAAAGAAAGGTTGGTGAGTAATTTAAAATAACCTATGTGCTCGGTGCTCAATTTTGCGGCCACTCGGGCTGCGTAATAAATAACTTGCCCTCGCGGGCAAAATTGGCATGCCTGACATCTTCAGTATTTTTAAACAAAGTGTTTTCCCGTCCTACTTAGGGGTCGATATCGGCACGACCTCGATTAAAGTCGTTGAGGTGAAACCAGGGAAGCAATTGCCGCAAGTTATTAACTATGGATTTTTGGAGTCGAGCGGACACCTCGCGCGCGCGAACCAAGCACTGCAGACGAGCACCTTGAAACTTTTTGAGAAGGAGGCAGCCGAACTTTTAAAATTGATCATCCACGAAATGAAGCCGGGGGCAACCGAGGCGTTTGCTTCACTCCCTATTTTTTCCGCGTTCACGACCGTGCTCGACTTCCCGATACTTTCTCCAAAAGAACTTAGTCAGGCGTTGATCTATCAAGCGAAACAATATGTGCCGCAACCGCTTTCCGAGGTTGCTTTGGATTGGCTCAAAGTCGGAGAGTATGAAGACGACAAGGGTTTCAAACATCAGCAAGTACTTTTGATCTCCGTACCCCAGGAGCAGATCAGGAAATATCAAAAGATTTTTAAGGATGCGGGGCTGAACCTCAAAGCGCTTGAGATAGAGGGCTTAAGCTTGGCAAGGGTTTTTGGAGGGAATGACCCGACACCGACGGTCGTAGTCGACGTCGGCAGTCGTTCGACCAACATCACTTTTCTCGATCGTGGCGAACTGCGCATGAGCATGCAGACGGACTTCGCCGGAGCGTCCTTAACGCAGGCTCTGGCATCTAGTTTAGAGATAAATCCCTTGCGCGCCGAGGAGCTTAAAAAAGAGCGCGGTATATCGATGAGCGGCCCGAATTTCGAACTGTCCACAATAATGTTGCCGTTTTTGGATGCTATAATTAATGAGGTGAGAAAGGCGATCTACCGCTACGAAATCCAGCTTAAAAGCGCTGCAAAGGTGGAAAGAGTGATATTGAGCGGCGGCGGTGCGAACCTGCGCGGGATAGAGAAATATTTTGAAAGGGAAATGGGCCTGCCGGTCGTTCGCGCCACACCATTTGTGAAGTTCGAATATGGTTCCGAGCTTGAACCTATCCTGGGAGAGCTTGGTCCTGTAATGAGCGTCGCCTTGGGACTCACAATGAGAGAATTCTTATAAGCTCTCTAGCTCGTAAGTGCTAGAAATCAAACCAACGGATTTCTCGCGTTCAGCTCATTAGCCAGACATCAAGAACTAAAAAGCCATCAATATGAAAATTAAATTACTAACGAGCTAACGAGCTATCAAGCTAACTTTATGGCCTTACCACAAAAAGTTCTTGAACAATTATCGCGGGAGCCGCCCAAGACCCCGGGTTGGGCCGGGCAGTTTTTGATGTTCTCGGGGACGATATTTTTCATAGCTCTCTTGGTTTACCTCGGGCTTGCCTTCGGTTACCGCCCCTATTTGGTTTCCGAAGTAGCGCAGCTCCAAGATCAGATCAATTCCTTCGGCCAGCAGATACCGGCAGAAGAGCAGGCGAAGATCATAAATTTTTATTCGCAGCTTTTGAATATCCGCACCCTTCTCTCGCGGCACGTTTTTTCGTCGAAGGCGTTCGAATGGCTCGAGGCAAATACGCAGGCGAGAGTTTATTTCGATAAGTTCGATTTCAACGCTAAGAACAGCGAAGTGCGGCTTGGCGGCCTTGCGAAAACAATGGAGGACGTGAATCAACAACTCGCCATTTTTGACAGTCGGCCGGAAATCAAAAAGGCCAACACCTCGAACGTTACTTTGTCCAACAATATTTGGCGCTTCGACGTCACACTGACTTTTGATCCAGGTTTTTTCCGCAGTGCAGCGGAATTATAAAGATGAATCCCGTTAGAAATCGCGGACGCGTATAAAAAATAAAAAATCTCAATTATGAAATTCTATCTGGCAAAAATTAGTGGGTTGCGGAGAATGCTGTCCGCGTCCTATTTCTAACGGGATGAAACAAACCACCAAAAGATTTATGAGCATGATAGTCGGGCTTGCGCTTATCGTTGGAGCGATGATGTTGTATTTTCAGTTCATAAAGCCCGTGTATGACGATAGCCAGCAAGTAAAAAGCCAGCAGGTTTCACAGCGTTTGTTTCTTTTAAACGAGCAAGACACGATCAAGCGCGTGCAGGACTTGATCAGCAGTTATCAGACGCAAGGCGAGCTTCAGCAGGCGATTTCTTTGGCCCTGCCGGCAAAGGAAGATGTGAGCGGCGGACTTGCCCAGCTTTATGGCCTGGCGCGGGCAAGCGGCGTGAATTTCGAATCGGCCTCGATCAGCGTTGGCGCCTTGAGAGGGGCAGCGGAAGCGGCGGCGCAAGAGGAACCGCAGTTTGCGCCAAGCTTTGCGCTTCAGAAACCCCTTGGGACGGTTACGTATCGTGTCAAGATCACCGGGCCATATGTTAACCTGAAGAGCTTCCTTGAGCTTTTAGAAACGAACATCCGCATTTTCGACCTAGAAAGTTTGTCTCTTACGCCCGTAGGCCCGGCTGGCGCGGGGACGCTTTTCAGCTATGAAATGGCCGTTACAACTTATTACCAAAGGCCGGAGTAAAAAAATTTCTAATTGCACTAATTACCCTAATTTCTAATCAATAGCCGAAAAATAAATTCCAAATTACAAGCACCAAATTACAAACAAATTCAAATGACCAAAATAAAAAATTCCGAACCTTTTGAATTACGAGTTTGTAATTTCGATATTGTTTGTGATTTGTATTTTGTGATTTGTGATTTTCGCAACCTGGGATTTGTTTAGAAATTAGAAATTAGGATTTAGAAATTAAAATCTATGGCTATCATCGTCGAAGAAGAACGACCGCAAATAAATATAACAAGGATGTTGATGTGGCTTATCATCCTTGTGATCATTGGTGTCGCCATCTATTACATCTTTTTCTCTCAGCCGCAAATAGTTGATGTCGCTATCCCGAGCAATTTCCAGAACATCGATCCCTTGGCGAGTATCAATTTAAATCCGGAAGATGTTATTAACGGTCCGGAATTTCAGGCATTGAAACAGTATGTGACGGTTCCCGAGCCGGGGAACGCCGGACGCCTGAATCCGTTTTCTGCGCCGTAGAGTTGGTTATGGCTCTATAGCGGCTTCGCCGTTTAGCTTGATAGCTAACGAGCTAACGAGCTAACGAGCTAAACATTATGTCTAGCGAAGAACTTTTAAAAGAAATTCAAAAATCCGGTCTTGCGGATGAAACAACCGTGAGCAAACTACGCCGCGAGTCTGTCTTGTCCGGCCAATCGATAGAAGCCGTTGTTTCGCGCACGCGCCTCATAGGCGACCAAGCGCTCGCTGAACTAAAAAGCGGGCTTTTGAAAGTTCCTTTCAAGAAAATTGACGCAGAAAGTTACGATGCGGACCTTTTGTCGATCGTTCCCGAGGAGACGGCGCGTAACTACGGAGTTATTCCCTTGTCGAAAAAGGACAACCTGCTTGTTGTCGGCATGATCAGCCCCGATGATCCGAAGGCGCAGGAGGCCCTGAAGTTCATCGCGCGCAAAAACCGCTTGAATTTGGGTGTATACCTCATTTCTTATGGTGACTGGATGGAAATTCTGAAGCGATATTCTTCATACCGCACAGAGCTTGAAAGAGCGGTTGAAGCGCTTGGTATTCGCCAGGGAGAAGGAGGCAGAAAAACAGTCCTGCTCGAAGAGGGCGGTTCCGGCGAAGACGCTCCGATAGTCAAAATAGTCGCAAATACGTTACGTGAGGCGGTTTCTGCGCGGGCGTCCGACGTCCACATCGAGCCGCAGACGAATTCATTAAGGATAAGGTTCAGGATCGACGGCGATCTTCATGAAGTTGCATCACTGCCCGCCGAGTTGGCGCAGCCGGTCGTTTCGCGCATCAAAGTTATGTCAAGTTTGAAGCTCGACGAAACGCGTGTTCCGCAGGACGGCCGCTTCAGGAGCAAAATATTCGATCGCGAGATCGACTTTCGTATTTCGACATTCCCTACTCCGCTTGGCGAAAAAGCGGCGGTGCGTATTCTCGACCCCACGACCGGACTTAAAAGTTTCGACGACCTCGAGCTTTTGCCGCCGGTCAAGAAAAAAATAGAAAGAGGGCTTGACCGGCCGTTCGGTATGGTAATGATCACGGGTCCGACCGGCTCTGGAAAAACGACAACGCTTTACGCCATGCTTCAGAATTTGAACGATGAAGACGTGAACATCGTGAGTTTGGAAGACCCGGTGGAATATTTTGTCTCCGGCATCAACCAATCCCAGGTCAAGCCGGAGATCGGTTACGACTTCGCAAACGGCTTGCGGCAGATACTGCGCCAAGACCCAGACATTATCATGGTCGGTGAGATTCGAGACAACGAAACGGCCGCGCTTGCGGTGCATGCCGCCTTAACAGGCCACATCGTGCTTTCAACGTTGCACACGAACAATTCTCTGGGAGTTATCCCGCGTCTTATCGACATGAAAGTAGAACCATTTCTTTTGCCGGCTTCGCTAAGCTTGATGCTCGCCCAGCGGCTCGTCGGCCGTCTTTGCGATGCCTGCAAGTCCGCGGAAGAGGCGCCGGCAGCGGTTCAAAAAGCGGTGAAGCGCGCGCTCGAAGGCGTCCCCGCCGAAATTTCATCCCAATATGAAGAGCCTTATAAGATCTATCACAGTAAGGGTTGCAATGTTTGCAAAGGCAAGGGCGTGGTTGGCCGCCTCGCTATTTTTGAGGTGCTCGAGATGACGCCAGAGATGGAGGAGATAATCAACACCGGTCCGACCATCCAGCGGATCCTCAAAGAAGCGAAAAATCAGAACATGATAAGTTTGCGCCAAGACGGCATCATTAAAGCTCTTGAGGGCAAAACGTCGATCGAGGACGTGATAAAGGAAACGGAAGAATTGTAATATCGCTAATTTTCACGAATTGCATTCGCGAATATTCGCGAATAGAATTATTAGTATACAATCGCGAATACCATGGCTGACTACAAAGAAAAACTTAAGGACCTTCTAACGACGACCGCGAAGCAGAATGCTTCCGACCTGCACTTGGGCGTCGGTCGGCGGCCGACCCTGCGCATCGACGGCGTCTTAGTGCCTCTCCAGAAAGAAACCATCCTTACCCCCGAGATGTCCGAGGGGCTTATCTTCGCCCTTTTAACCGACGAGCAAAAAGAACGCCTTGTGCGCGAAAGGCAGATCGACTTCGCCTACAGCTTCGAAGACAAAGCGCGTTTCCGGGCAAACGCTTTTTACCAGAAAGGATATCTTGCCGCCGCGCTTCGACTCATTCCCTCGCGCATCAAAAGTTTGGACGAACTTAATTTGCCGCCGATCCTGCACGACTTTACGCGCCTTTCGCAAGGTTTCATTTTGATCGTCGGTCCGGCCGGACATGGAAAATCGACCACGCTTGCCGCCTTGCTCGACGAAGTGAACCATTCGCGCTCGGACCACATCATTACGATCGAAGACCCGATAGAATATTTGTTCACGCAGGACAAATGCATCGTTTCCCAGCGCGAAGTGGGAGCCGACACGCCGACATTCCACGACGCCTTGCGCACTGTTTTGAGGCAGGACCCAGACGTTTTGATGATAGGTGAAATGCGCGACTCGGTTTCCATCTCAACCTCGATGACGGCGGCCGAGACCGGCCACCTCGTTTTCTCGACACTGCACACGAACTCCGCTTCGCAGACGATCGACCGCATCATCGATTCTTTTCCGGCCGAACAGCAGGGCCAGGTCGTCTCCCAGCTTGCGGCGACCCTCGTCGCCATCATTTCCGAGCGTCTCGTTCCGCGCGCCTCTGGCGGACGGATGCCCGCGATGGAAGTGATGATAGTGAATCCTGCAATACGGAACCTGATCCGCGAACGCAAGATCTACCAGATCGACCTCGTCATAGAAACAAGCTTGCAGGAGGGCATGATCACCCTAAATCGCGCCTTGGCGCAGCTGGTGAAGAGTAAAGAGCTTTCACTCGAGAACGCGGAGCTTTACTCGCTAAATCCTGCCGAATTGAGAATATTGTTAGAAAGGATTTAATCGAGATTCAAAACTACAAATACATGCGAATGCCGCGAATAACCATTTGTAGATTCGCATGAGATTCGCAGTTTAGCATCGCTCGCGTTAGCAATGAAGTTTAAATACCAAGCTCGCACAAAAGAAGGAGAAATGCAGGTTGGCTTTGTTGAGGCCGGAAGCAGGGAATCGGCCGCGAATATTTTGGCCGGCCACGAATTATACATTCTGCAGATCGAGTCCGCCGAGAAGAAAAGCTTTTACGACGCGATCGCCAATATCTTCAGCCGTGTGAGGCGCAAAGACATGATGGTCTTCACGCGCCAGCTCGCGACACTTCTTGAAGCGCGCCTGCCCTTGAACACCGCCCTTAAAACCCTTCGCGAGCAGACAACCCACCTGGTTTTGAAGGAAGCGGTCTATCAAATTGCCGAAGATGTGGACGCAGGGCTTTCGCTTTCGCAGGCGATGGAGCGACAAGGCGAAATTTTCCCTTCGTTTTATGTCGAGATGATACGGGCATCGGAACTGACAGGTAATTTGAGCGAAGTTTCGGGTTTTCTTGCCGACTATACGGAAAAAGAAGCTGTCTTGGCGAGTAAAGCCGCGTCCGCGCTTATTTATCCGACGATTGTTGTCACTCTTTTCCTTGCCGTCGGATTCATTATGGTAACCTTCGTTTTCCCGCAGATCGGCCCCATCTTCGAGCAATCGGGCGTAAATCTTCCCATCTACACGAGAATTCTTTTAGGCGCAGGGAAATTTTTAGGAACATGGTGGCCGGCGGTTATTATTGCTCTCTTCGTTTTCGCGATAATTATTTTTGATTATGCCACGACTTCTGAAGGCAAAGCGATGGTGGACGATGCGAAGATCAAGCTCCCGCTCTTGAGCAAGATATTCATGCCTCTTACGATGGCGCGATTCTCGAACGCCGCGGCGCTTCTTATCCACGGAGGCATTCCCGTAGCGCAAACGCTCGAGATCATCGGGCATATGGTGGGGAATATTTTGTACCGCGACATCATCCACGAAGTGGCGGAAAGCGTTCGCCAGGGAGAACTTCTCTCTCAAGCCATGGCGAAGTACCCCGAATATTTTCCGCCGCTCGTGGGGCAGATGGTTGCCGTGGGCGAGCAAACCGGAAAATTGGAGCAAGTTTTCACGCGCCTTTCCGCGTTTTATAATCGCGAAACCGATTCGGTCGTGAACAGCATCGTCGACCTTATCCAGCCGATCTTGATAGTGGGCATCGGAATCCTCGTCGCTCTGCTTTTCGCCTCGATCTTGATACCGCTCTACAGCTTAACGACGAGTATCGGGGTATGATCGCGAATTTTTAATTCCTAATATCTAATTTCTAAATATTGTCACAATTGTTATCCTCGGGATTGTCGCAACTGTCATCCTCGGGCTTGACCCGAGGATCCAGGCGGCGTTCCCGCGAAAGAGGGAAACTAGTTTTGACCTGGATTCCCGATCAAGTCGGGAATGACACCCTGGATTCCCGCTGGAGTTTACCCCGTACCGTGATACGGGGCGGGAATGACAGAAAACCACCGGAGTGGCGAATTCACAGGGTAGCCGTTTCATTCTGCTATAATTGATATTAAACAAAAAAGGTCGAGTTATCTCATCGGCATCAATCAGCCCTAATCAGCATTTATCAGTGTATTGACGTTAGGCTATATTCCAAACGTTTTTGACGCAGATTTATGCCGATTAAGCCGATTTATGCTGATATCTTAAAATGAAAAAAGGTTTTACATTGATAGAAATCCTTATCGTCGTCGCCATCATCGCCATTCTGGCCTCGGTCGTCATTATCGGACTGGGGTCGACCAGCCGTGCCGGCCGCGACGCGAGGCGCATTGCCGACTTGAGGCAGACGCAGACCGCGCTTGAGCTCTATTTCAACAGGTGTGGCAGGTATCCCGGGCAGGCCGCTCCAGCGGGTGGAGGAGTTTGCCAAACAGGAACGCCCCAGAACTGGGACACGTTGAGAGCTACTATTACCGGCAGCGGTATCGGAGTCAATAACGTCGGCGCCGATCCACAGACAGCGGGAGGAAAGAGCTATGGTTATTTCACCAATGGCACATCCTACCTTATTTCCGCCCCGCTTGAAGATCCGAACAATGCCGCGCTTAGCCAGGGCATTACAAACTTTGCGGCTTGGCAGGCTGCCAACCCGAATGCTTCAGGGTTTGGCTCCAGCCCCGCCGGTCAATGCGGTCCGCAAACGCCCCCGACACAGGCGCTCTACTGTCTGTCGCTCTAGTTGCAACGGAGCAAGATGTTCCGCAACACAAAACCCGCCTCTTCGGCGGGTTTTGTGTTGTCGGGAACCCGTTTCCCCAGAGTGTCTTGCATTCAACTTAGAATCCGATCACTTTATTCCCTGAGCGTAGCGCAAGCGGAGTCGAGGGGGGGTGCTTTAAGGCCTTTGACCCCGCACCACGCTTCGACAAGCTCAGCGGATACGGGGCAGGCAAGCTCAGGCAATAAAATTGCGCTCAGGCGATAAAATAAGCCGGAGCTTTGTCCCCAGCCCAGCCGCGCCAATATGATATGATTTTATAAAGCGTCGGGCGCCATACGGCGCACACAAATAATCACGAATATAAACACGAAGTACCACGAATGTTAGTGGTCATTTGTTCCGTATTAGCGGTACTTAGTGTGTTTGTGAAGCAGACATGAAAAAAGGTTTTACATTAATAGAAATCCTCATCGTCGTTGCCATTATCTCCGTGCTTTCATCGGTGGTCTTGATCGGTTTGGGGCCGGCACAGCGCGTCGGTCGTGACGCAAGGCGCATCGCCGACTTGCGGCAGATGCAGAGCGGTCTTGCTCTTTATTTCAACAAGTGCGGATATTACCCCGGTGTTGCCCAGTCCGATCCTCCGCCGTGCGACAATTTTGTCGTAATCTCAACGTGGACGGAGCTTGTGGGCGCCCTGCGGGGAAGTAACATCGGAGTAAACCAGGTTTCTTCAGACCCGAGCTCCGCGGCCGGGAGAAATTATCTTTACGGAGTCAGTTCTGACGGTTCCGGATATGTTTTAGGCGCGTCGCTCGAAGACCCGAACAACCAGGCCTTAGTGAATGACGCCGACAGCTTGATCAACGGTATTGACTGCGAAGATCCGATCTACTGTATAGAATTTTAGCAGTCAGGATTTTAGCGGTATCAAGGCGACCGCTCCGGTGAAAGCCGGGGCGGTTTTGCGGTATAATAAACTATAATGCGGATGTTGCTGATAACTTATGCGGATGTTGCGGATAGAAGACGGTTTTCTTCCCTGAGCTTGTCGAGGGGATTCGATAATGAAATCCTTTGACTCGCTCCGCTCGCTCAGTAAATAATCCGCATCATCAGCATTGATCCATCCGCATCATCAGTATTATGCTAATGAATTTTTTCCTCTTCATCCTCGGTTCCGCCGTCGGCAGTTTCTTGAACGTCGTTGCTTTGCGCTACAAACCGGACAAATTTTTGTTCGGCCGGCAGATATTGGGCCGTTCGCATTGCCCGCATTGCAGACACAAACTTTCATGGTTCGAGCTTGTTCCGCTTTTAAGTTTTGCTTTTCAGCTGGGCCGCTGCCGGAACTGCCAAAAAAACATATCTTGGCGCTATCCGATCGTGGAAATAATCTCCGGTTTAATTTTTGTTTTCATCCCACTCGCGCTGTTTTCAGCATACCTACTACCCACTACCTACTACCTACTCTCGTTCCTGTGGGTCTTTATCTTTTCCGTACTCCTCCTCGTCGCTCTTATCGATCTTCGTTTAAGCATTATTCCCGACGAAGTTCATACTCTTCTTCTCGTGGCCGGCGCCGGCTTGACGTACCTCGAAAGGGATTTGGCGCTTTTTGAAAGATCGTTTTTGGGATCGTATTCTTTGATTTTTGGTTTCGGCGAGAACATTTGGACGAATCATATTATTGCCGCAATTGTAGGCGGTCTCATTTTCGGGTTTGTCATATTCGTCACGCGCGGGCGAGGAATGGGAATGGGCGACCTAAAACTCGCGATCCCGCTAGGTTTCATTTTTGGCTGGCCGGACATTTTTGTTTTGATCGGGCTCTCGTTCGTTGTCGGAGCACTGGTCGGAGTTTATGTGATACTTTTCCGGCATCTGCACTTCAAAAGCGCCATACCTTTCGGGCCGTTCCTTGTCGCTGGTTCTGCCTTGGTATTTTTCTTCGGCAAAGAACTTGCGGATTTTTACTTCGGCTTGTTTCCTGTATGATGAACATAATGCTGATTATGCGGATAGGTCAATGCTGATGATGCGGACAAGTAAAGTTAAACTTATTTACGAGGATCTGACATATGAGATTAATGGAATTTTGTTTAGCGTCTCAAAAGAACTCGGTGTATACAGAAACGAAAAACAGTATTGTGACGCGATAGAGAAATTGCTTAAAGAGCGTGAGATTCCTTATGAACGGGAGAAGCGACTGCCTGCGTCATTTGACGGAGAAGCTCTTGGAAGAAACAGGATTGATTTTCTAATCAGCAACAAGATTGTTTTAGAAATTAAGGCGAAACCATTTATTACTCGCGAGGACTACTACCAAACAATGCGTTATTTGAAGGCGCTAAACAAAAAACTTGGTATTCTTGTTAACATGCGTCGCCGCGCCATAAACCCGAAGCGGGTTTTAAACAAAGAAGCAGAGAAGTAGTCATCCGCAGCATTCGCATATAAATCAGCATCATCCGCATTATGAACAAGGGTTTTACCCTCATAGAAATCCTCATCGTCCTTGCCGTGACCGTTCTCATATCTTCCTACGTCATCTCTTACAGTAAGGTTGGCCAGAATCAAGTTGCTCTGGAGATAGAAACGCAAAAAATAGCCAATCTTATTTTGGCGGCAAAAGCGGCGGCGGTGGCGACGCTCGATACGCCGGAGCGGCAATCGGCGAGAACTGCGCAGGGCAGGATCATCTGCGGTTATGGATTTGAAATAACTTATTCTGATCCGGCAAGTTATCGGATTTTCAGCTACGAGCCGCAAGCGGCAACTTGCACGAATATAAATCCCATAAGGCCCCAAGACCGTTTTTCAATTCCCTCCGGACTTCTTCCTTCGCCGAGCGCAGTAGTTTCTGCAAATGTTCTTTTGAACGAGAAGCCATGCAGTGTTACCCCTTGCGATGCTCTGCACGTTGTTCTTTTTGTACCTCCGAACCCAGAGACGCTTTTGAGTAGGAACGGGAAAGGCGCGCTTCCACCCACGAGAGAAAGGGACTTGCGCGTATATCTAGAAACCGCGGATGGCTCGGCCAAAAAAATTATAACCGTAACCCAGTCGGGACAGGTTGACTTTTGAGCTAACGCAAGCGATCCAAAACTACAAATTTCATCCGAATCTACGAAGATATGCAGCAATCTCAAAATAATAAAATTATAGAAAAGGAATTGTCGTACGAGCTGAATGGGATTTTTTTTGGTATTCAGAGTAAGCAGGGCAGATTTTGCCGCGAGAAGCAATACTCAGACGCACTTGAGATAGAGCTCAAAAAAAAGGATATCCCTTACCAGCGTGAGCATCCTATTCCTGTAAGTGGGGTCAAATCAAATTTCGTGGATTTTGCCGTTGGCGATAAGATTTTAGTGGATTTCAAGGCCAAACCGTTTATTGAAAAAGACGACTACTACCAGATGAAACGTTATTTGGAAGCAAGTAACTTTGAATTGGGATTAATTGTTAATTTCAGGCAAAAGCATTTACAGCCAAAGAGGGTCTTGAATTCGAAGTTTTCGGAGCATTCGGATGTATTCGTAGTTTCGGATCGCGTCCATGGGCAGGCGCTAATCGAAGCCTTGGTTGCGGCGAGCGTTCTTGTCGTGGGGTTTTTGGGCATGTTCGCCCTTTTAACGCGTTCACTGTTTTTAAACAGGATCGTTTCCGACAGCTACATCGGCAATTATCTTGCGGCAGAAGGCATTGAGGTTATAAAAAATATTATCGACACGAACGCGCTAAATAACCGTAGTTTCGACGCGGGAATCAATAACTGCTTTTCGTCCGCCTGCAGTTACGAAGTTCAGTATTTCACCTGTGCGTCGGCTGCGCAGTGTTCGCCCTCGTCTTTTGTTCCGGGCCATCAGCTTTCTTTCGATCCATCAACTGGCTATTACAGCTATAGCGGCACGGTGCAGACAGGTTTTGTGCGCGAGGTGCGTTTGCAGTTGATAAACCTGAGCGGCGATCCCAGTTTTGAAGCAGTGCGCGTTAATTCCATCGTCACTTGGACCACCGGAGCGGCGCAACAGCAAGCTAATCTGGAAGATATTTTTTATGATTGGAGACCGTAGCGAAGCGTAGCTTCGCTCATGGTTTCATTGTCGCATTGTTTCATTGTTATGGATAAGAAATTTCTACAATTAAATGATCTGGATGCGTATCGCATTGCTTTTGATTTAAGCAATTATGTTTGGGAAACTGTAAAAAATTGGGATTATTTTACGAAAGATACGATTGGCAAACAATTCGCTCGCGCGGTTGATTCTATTTCTTCCAACATTGCCGAAGGATTTGGACGATATGGAAAAAAGGACAAGATTAATTTTTATCGGTACAGCTTCGGTTCTTTGAAAGAATCTTCCGATTGGAACGAAAAGGCCAACATAAGAAAACTTTTATCCGGCGCACAATACAGTCATATTAATGGTGAATTGATAAAATTGCCGAAACTCATCAATCAGCTTATTCAGTTTACAAATAGTAAACTTAAACAATGAAACAAGGAAGCCATGAAACAATGAAACAAGGATTCACATTAGTGGATTTGATCGTTGCTCTCGGCGTCTTCGCAGTTGTCGCCTCGATCGCGGCCGGTGGGTTCGCGCTCGCGTTGCGCACCCAGCGGCAGGCGGCGTCGCTCATAGCCGCAAATAACAACGCATCCTTGGCGATAGAGCAAATGGCGCGTGAAATGCGTACTGGCCGTGTTTTTTGCGACAACAGGCCTCAGCCGGACGGAGGTGACACAGGCACGGCCGGGATTCCTTCGTGCTCGGCTTATTTAAGCGGTGACAGAAGCAAGATCGGTTTTATCGCCGCGACCGGCGAAACAATCGAATACCGTCTTGCGAGCGGCGGTGCGATAGAGCGGGGGGCGGGAGGAGTTTTCGTCCCGATTACGGGCGGCAAAGTTCTTGTTTTTGATCTTAAGTTCGACATCCGGGGCAATGACGAAAACGACGGCATCCAGCCGAGGATAACGATTGCTTTGGGCGTCAGTTCCCGCGAACCGGGACTCTCGGAGTCCAAAACGCGGATTCAGACGACGGTGAGCTCAAGGCCGCCGGACAGATAGGGTAAGAATATAGAATGTAGAATGTAGAATGTAGAATGTATCCGAACTTTCAATATGAAGCGAAACAATAAAACAACAAAAAAGGACAAAAATTCCGTAAAATCAGTTGTGCACAGAAGCAATTCACATCATGGGGAGATTTTATATAATAAGAGCATAATGGCAGATCATAAAAAAACCGCCATCGTGGTTGTTTTTTCGCTCGCAGTCGTTATGGTTTTAGTTTTACTCGCATGGAAGCGTCCACTTCCCGCTCCGAGCACAGAGGCGCCGGTTTTGACGCGCGCTCCGGAAGGGCAGTTTGTGTCTTCATTGCCGCGTGAATTCATATTGGACTCATCCGCCGCTCCGAAGGAGAGTCGCACTGTTACTTTAGGCGATGAGAAAGTGCAAACCACGGAGAATTACACCATCGACTACGGCGACGAAGGCGTTCAATCAACCGGGAACTATGAATCGCAGAAGTCGTTAAGCGCGCTTGCCTCCGCTTACGAGAAATTTTTGAACGATAATGGCTGGACCATTATCAATAAAACGACCTATCCCAGCTCCCGCGGATTCTACGGGAGCAAGGGTAATCAAGATATAAGCATCGCTATTATCGACAGGGGCGGAAAAAGGGACGTTTCGGTGAGTTATTTCGACCGGCCCGGTAAGTAAACTAAAATCATGACTGCAGACGTATTCAACAAAAATAGTGAACCGATGTCGCTTGACCGACTTGCGCAGATTATTGAAACGACAGTCGCCAAAAAAGAAGATCTTGCGGTACTGGTGACAAAAGAAGATTTGAAAATTCTTGATCAGAAGGTTGATGCCATGGAATATACCATGAAAGAAAACTTCCGTCTTGTGCGCGAAGAAGTGAGGAGCTTGAATTTTGCTGTAGAAATTGATGATCTGCGGGAACGCGTTAGGCGTCTGGAACAGAAAACAGGGCTCGCGCAATCTTGAGATCATATCAAAATGACGAAAACCATTTCTAAAAAAGTTCTTCTTATTTCAATAATATTTCTCGCCGCTTTATTGTTGATCTACTTTTACGGTGGGTTCGCGAGGGCGCAATTATTATCGGGGATCACTGACTTTAAGGTTGGAATTAACGTGAATTCGGGTGGTAGCGTGGACACGATGAAGTACACGTCAGCTGCTTCTCTTGGCGGGGGGGAGAGCCTCTGGACAACGGTTGGAAATAGTGACAACGGCATCGACCTTTTCAGGGTCGGATTCGCAAAAGTCGGCAGCGCCGAATTTTCTGGAGATTTTCAGATTTGCTATCGGAACCGCGGTTCGGGAAGCGGTTACTCAACTACTGGATGTACAAAACGGGCGAGTGAGGTTCCGCCCGGCATCGTTGATTGGGGCACTTGGGCTGACCCCAGCTTCAGCAACCCCGACAACATGATGATTAAGCTCATAACGTTCCCCTGGCCGACCGACACGCCGCATATTACCGATTTCCGAATTTGGATAAAAGCGGCTGACGGCGATAGTTGCGTTGGCGAGGGGACTCCACGGCACACCGAGTGGTTTTCGGCCATAAGCACGAGCAATTCTGATTGGGCGTCAGATTCAGAAGGTGGCACTGGTGCGAACACCGACTGCCAAAAAGTTGGCCTTGAGGTTGTGAGTTCCTTCTGCGAGGTGATATCTATATGTACGGCTGGCGGAAGCGGCTGCTACTTGCAATCTAATGCTAGTCTCGTAGATGAATGTACTCCGTCGGATACTGGAACGGGGAAAGATAAATGTGATGCCGCGTGTTCTCCCACCGAATTCGTTGAATGCTATCCACCGGACTTTAGTCTATGCGCCGTAGAGCCGTCTCTCGGCACCATTGTTGTGAATTCTTATGACTCACTCACGATCCAGCCGGTTGTCGGAAGCTGGTTTTTCCCCGCCGGTCCGTCAGATCCTTGCGTTGCAAATCCGGCAAATTGTTCGGGAACGTCTCACAACTATTCGAATGTTGCTGCCGGAACGTACACTGTTGGTGCTCCGTTCCCCGAACAAAATGCACCCACCGGATATGCGCTATCGATGGTTTTCGGAAGTTGCGGATCTTTTGGATCCACGGCCACCTGTCTTTTGCCGGGCGGCGGCGGTACAACATTCGACGTTTACTGGGACCCGCTCGCGAATATGCTGCTTTCGAAGACCAGCGCCGATTTAACGATAACCCAAGGAGGCAAAGTATCTGATTCGTTAACAGTATCAAACAACGGCACTGCAAATTCCGCGCTCGAGTGGTCTACGCAAACATCATGCACCGTCGGCGGCAGTCCAACATCGCCCTGCCCATGGCTTTCCGCAACTCCTGCATCCTGCCTTGTCTCGGGCGGTTGCTGGATCAATGCCGGAGGTTCTCCTTCGAACGTGATCACTACCGCAAACGCTTCAACGCTCGCGCCAGGAACATATACGGGTACGGTAACCTTCAGCGGCATTTCGAATCATGGTCCGCACAATCTCACGCCCCCACAAATCTTTACTGTCAATTTCACTGTCACACCAAGTCTGTCTTGCACGTTTAACGGCGATCCGTTGCTCATTGCTATTGGCGAGCACAGCACATTGCGCTGGTCTTGCAATAACGCGGATAATTGCGCAATTGACCACGGCGTAGGTTCCGTTAGCCCTTCAAGCGGGCAAAGGAACGTTTCTCCGACCTCAACAACAATTTACGCGCTTGATTGCTCGAACCAGTGGACGAGCGTGAATAGGGTAGTGGAGATAAGCGTTACGACTTCGACGATCATCGAGGTGCCGCCGTAAGGACGAGGTTTTAGGTGTTAGGTTTTAGCTGCTAGTTTAGGGCGCGTACGCGCCCTTTTTGGTGGTATAATGGTATTACATTACAGGACTGCAACTGCTAATCAATGTATATGCTTTTAAGTTGCGAACTAAAACCTAAAACCTCAAACCTAAAACCTCGCAAGGGCCAAGCAATGTTATTGGCAGTTCTCGCGATGGGCGGGATAATCCTCGGCGCGACGGCGATCGGAGGGTTTTTGATGATACATCAGATAAGGCAGACGACGACCGCCGAGCACTCCGCCGAGGCCATTTTTGCCGCGGATGCGGGCCTAGAACGAGGACTGTACCAGTATTTCAAAGTTTTTGGATGTGACTCTGCCCCGACTTCAAGCATCTGTATTTCGGGGTCAACGCCGCTTAGCGATTCTTTGAGCAATGGTTCTTCGTATGCAGGCACGCTGACCGTGGGAAACAAGCAGATCCTTTCCCGCGGCACGGCCGTAAACGCCCGCCGCGCACTCCTGCTTCTTTTCGGAGGATATTAAGTGATTTGGCCCAAGAGCATGAGCCATCAGGCGATATGCGATTGGTTGCCAAATCCTTACCGAGCACATAAGTTATGTACTACGTTTACATCATTAAAAATCGCAGAGAAAATCAAACATATATCGGTTATACGAACGATCTGAAGAGGAGGTTTAAAGAACACAAGGACAAGAGACCAGAGATGATATATTATGAGGCATATAAATCAGAACAAGATGCGCGATTACGTGAAAGGAAGCTAAAACAACGAGGTCAAACCGTTAGACGCCTAAAAGAAAGGCTAGTAAACAGCCTTAAATAACTTATGTGCTCGGTGCTCAATTTTGTGCTTGCTCAAACTTCGTTAATAAATTAACTTGTTTTCGCAAACAAAATTGGCATGACGCACCAAGAAGCCAAAAACAGAATAGAAAAACTGAAGCACGAGATCAATCGCTACCGCTACGCCTATCATGTTTTGGATAAGTCCTTGATCTCTGACGCCGCCCTCGACTCCTTAAAGAAGGAGCTATTTGACCTCGAGCAGAAATTTCCGGAGCTCGTGACATTCGACTCGCCGACACAGCGTGTCGGCGGGAAACCACTCAAAGGATTCAAAAAAGTCGAGCATTTTGACTGGAAAGGCAAGGCGAGAACGAGGATGAATTCCCTAAACGACGCTTTTTCCGAAGAGGATATGCGCGACTGGCTCGAACGCTTGAATAATTATCTCGGCAGGCCCTACACCGGAGATTTTTATTGTGATCTTAAAATGGACGGCCTTGCCGTTCAGTTGGACTACGAAGACGGGGTTTTCACGCGAGCGGCGACTCGCGGTGACGGATTGACCGGCGAGGACGTGACACAGAATATCATGACGATAGAAGCCGTGCCTCTAAAACTGCAGGGAGATTTTCCGCCGAGATTGGCCGTAAGGGGAGAAGCGGTGCTTACGAAGAAAGAATTCGAACGAATCAACCGCGAACAATTAAAAAAAGGGGAAAAGCAGTTCGCTAATCCGCGGAATGTCGCCGCGGGCTCCATCCGCCAGCTCGACCCCAAAGTAACGGCAAAAAGGCGTTTAAGTTTCCGCGCCTACGGCATACCCGGCGAAGACGACGAATATATCAAAAAATATCCCACGCACAAAAAAGAATACGAGGCGCTCGAGCGTTATGGCATCCGAACCAATTTACGCGAAGGCATTGTGGCGAAGTCCCTCGCGGAGGTGTTTGAATTTCACAAGCACATAGAAAAGAAAAGGGAAAAATTGGATTTCGAAATAGACGGCATTGTTGTTACCACGAATGACAAACGTATTTATATTCATGCGGGAATAATAGGGAAAACTCCCCGGGGCGGGATCGCCTATAAATTCGCTCCGCGTGAGGCGACGACGGTCGTCGTGAGCATTAAAGTTCAGGTCGGGCGTACGGGGGCTTTGACGCCCGTGGCTGTGATGCGGCCGGTAAATGTCGGCGGAGTCACTATCACCCACGCATCGCTCCACAACGAAGACGAGATCGGGCGCCTTGGCCTCAAGATTGGCGACACGGTTATCGTAAGCCGCGCCGGGGACGTCATCCCGCAAGTGACGAAGGTTTTGCATGAACTGCGGACAGGGAAAGAGAAAGCGTTTCACATGCCCGTGCGTTGTCCGATCGACGGCTCGAAGGTTACGCGCGAAGGCGTGATCGCCCGCTGTTCGAACAAAAATTGTGGCGCACGCCAGAAAGAAAATCTTTATCACTTCGTTTCGCGCGGAGCGTTCAACATCGAAGGCATGGGCCCAAAGATAATCGATAGGTTTTTGGATGAAGGTTTGATATCGGATGCGGCGGACATCTTTACGCTTGAAAAAGGGGATATCGCGACCCTCACGCACTTCGGAGAAAAATCGGCGGAGAATATTTCGCTCGAAATTGAGGAGCGCAAGCAAATTTCCCTCCCGCGCTTCATTTATGCGTTGGGGATCCTGCACGTTGGGGAAGAGACGGCTAACGCGCTTGCGCGGCAAATCGCAAATCGCAAATCGCAAATCGCAAAGCCGACAGACATTTTAAAAATTATACAGCAACTTTCGCTTGAGGAACTGCAAAAAATTCCCGATATCGGGCCGAAGGTGGCAGAGAGCATTCACGGATGGTTCAAAGAAGGGCGCAACATCAAGCTTTTGGAGCGGCTCGAGAAAGCAGGGATAAGGATCATAAGCGACGGGCGACGGGCGACAAGCGACAAACTGGCGGGCAAGACATTTGTGCTGACCGGGGGCCTGGAATCAATGAGCCGCGAAGAAGCGAAAGAAAAGATCCGCGCGTTGGGAGGTGATGTGTCGGAATCGGTTAGTAAAAAAACCGACTATGTTGTCGCTGGCTCCGAACCCGGCTCTAAATATGAGAAGGCAAAGAAGTTGGGCGTGAAGGTCTTAAACGAAGGGGAGTTGCTAAAAATGCTCAAATAAAAGAAGCCCTAGTTGGGCTTCTTCTTTGGGTCATAATCGATCTTTAGCGCGTCAAACGTTTGCGTGATTTCCTCGACAGGATAATCGATCGGTTTTCCGGCCGAGAGAAGCTCGGCAAATTCTTGCTGACATTCAACCATCTTTTCATAAAGAGCATTGTAATAAGTGAAACAGACATCGCAATGATCCGCGTTGTCTCGGTTGAAGTGCGCAATAGCATCATGTAGGCGTATGTCGCTGACATGAAAGATGTTTCTGTCCATCCTCCCCACGCCAGGCTTTCTTAAACCGTAAATTGTTCCGAAAAGCAGCATTTCAAATTGCGAGCGGGTCGGACATTCCGGATAGAACATTTTGTCCACATTCGCCAGGGCTTTATGTATGGCCAGAGACCAAGATGTCCAAAAGAAACAAATTTCACACACTCCGGCATGCCGCAAATAGTTTCGTGGTAATGGTTTATTGCTTTCGAGAAGATCCGGCAATCTCGCTAGTTCCGGGCATTTTTCCCAATCGCTCACAGCAACCTCCTACGAGTCAATCTATCTAATTTTATGCTATGCCTAACACTGATTTTTGCAAGGGCTTCACATTCTTTCTAATTTCGGTTAAATTGATATGGCGAATATGGTTTGGTATGCCCGCATAGTGTAGCCTGATTAACACGCCTCCCTGTCACGGAGGAGACCACGGGTTTAAATCCCGTTGCGGGCGCAAAAGCGAAGTTTCGAGTGGGGAACGGGATTTAAACGAGGGGTGGGTCGGAGGGGAAACTCGGTGTCCCCTCCGTGTAGGAATGAGCGAAGCGGATTCAAAACCGAGGGTTTTGAAAACGCAGGCGCGAAGCGCCGAGTAGTGAAAATCCCGTTGCGGGCGCAAGGAATTGGTGGGATTTCGAGAGGAGATCGTCCCGCCTCCGGCGGGATCGGTTGCGCACTAACATTTTTTCGCGATAAAAATAGCGCAAAGCAAATGCTTTGCGCTATGAGGTTATATCCAATCTTGTTCAGTGAGAAACCTCTGTGCGTTTCCGCCGACGTAGGCAGATAAACCGGCCTCTACGAGTAATTTTACGCATTTTCTGCAGGAGTATGGATTTGGGCTTTTCATTTCAAACCAAGACGGTCTTTGATTTCTGTACCAGTTGGTATCTATCAAATAATCATTAAGCATTGTGCTGTCTTTGAGCGGATCGCCGGGGGAGCCGTCTATTTTAAAGAAGATTCCGCCACACGTGTTGCAGGTGAAAGCCGCCGTTTCTGAAATTTTTTCTGCCACAGATATTCCTCCGAAGAGATCTGTAGGCATTCTACTGCCTGATCGCTTGACGAGTCAAGAGGCCGGCTCGTTGTGGTAAAATAAAACCATGCTCCAATCTCAAATAGTTGAATACGCAAAGTCACAGTTGCAGCTTGGTGTCGGCCGCGATGCGATTAAGGGCGCGCTTTTGGGCGCCGGTTGGCAGGCGGCGGACATCGATGATTCTTTAGCGAGCATCGACGGCATGCCTGGGCAAAAACCTGTTGAATCGTCCGCGGCAAGCCAAGCGCCGGGTTCGAAATCGTCATTTGAGCCGGCAAAAGAATTTTTAGGGAGCGCTTTCCGTTCTGCCGTTTCACGGGTTCGCGAGCCGGAGCCAAGCAAAGAAGTCCTTCGACAAGCTCAGGATAAAAAATCTCCGGTGGTTGTGAGCGACTTGAAGGCGAACGTAAAACCGGAAGTTAAGCCGTTTCCGGAACCGAAAAAAGAAGAGAAAAAGCCGCCGGAGGTCAAAGCCGAAATCAAGTCCGCAAAAGTGGATTCGACAAGCTCACCACGGGAAGAAATGCCTGCAAAGCTCGGAGAACTTGGAGCGGTGAAGCCGTCGAGATTCAATCTCAAACTCGTAGTTATTATCGTATTAGGAATATTTACCCTCGGTTTTGCCGGTGCAGGCGCATGGCTTTATCTAGAGAATCAGGATTTAACGACGCGAATCGCTTCGCTTGAGGGCAGTGCCGGAACTTCTGAGGCAAGAGTAACCGAACTTCAGGCGCAAGTGACCGGACTGCAAAGCAAGGCAAGCGATCTTGAGGCGGAAAGCAAGTCAGCCGCTTTCGAGCTTTCTTTCTTTGTTGTGCCTACGGGTGTGACTCCCGGAAGTAGTAGCACTTTCTCCGATTTGGGCGGAACTTTGGGCGGCGGTGGCACCGTACTTTATTCCTTCACGACCGCTCGCGGCACGGCGCTTACGATCAGGAATTCAAAGGAAGCCAATGTGGATGCGGCCCTAAAGCCGCTCTTGGGAACCGTGTTTGCGATATCGGGAGCGTATACTCCCGGCTCAAGGATGGTTACGATAACAGCGGTAAAAGGAGCTCCGATAGAAGCGCCTGCGCCGCAGTAAAGGATTATTCCAAAACGCCGAGGTCTTTGAACGCTTGTTCATAAATGACAAGCGCTTTTTCTGCCGTGTCGCGGTTGAGACGGAGCTGGCTTTCGTGGGCAATGCGGTTTCTCAACTTGTGCGCTTCCCAGATATCCTCTAAGTTCGGCAGATTAGCTTCGGTCGCGCCCTTGAGCTTGTCCCCAAGCGTTTGGCCTCGCAAGCCCGCGAGTTTTAAGGCCTCGTCGAGCAGATTGTCCGCCTCGATTATCGCGATCTTTAAGCTGTTGTCGTCGCCGTCGAAGAAATGCCGCTTAACGTTGCTCCACGCTTTGATCGAGCGTTTCTTGGGAATGTCGCTTCTTAAGATCACGTCTTCGAATCGATCGATGCGGAGCGCAAGCCAGCCGGTTTTCGCGATAAAAAAAGCCGTTGCCGCGATAAAGCCGGCGGTAAGAAGCACGGCAAGCGCCTTGAGCCAACCGAGGTTGGCGGAGTAGAGCGAAAAAGAAACCTGCGCCAGGTCGTGCACGCGCGGATCGCCCACGACTTTATCGATTTGCGCGAAGAGATCAGAGGGGTTTGTTGGCATTTGATATAAATGTAATGCTAATCTGCGAATTCATTCGAATGCTGCTAATAGTACGAATTTTTTACCCCATTAGTATTATTCGTTGCATTCGCGCGCATTAGTAGATTGGCATTGCGCTATTATAGTTTTTCATAATACTGCCCAAGCCCCAGAATGTCCACTTCGCGCCATTTCTTGCCGATAAGCTGAAACCCTATGGGCAACGCCGACTTACGCTGACCCGCTTCGCCGGAGCGATAGCGAGGCGAGCTTAACGCCGACTCACGCGGACTTTTTTCTGCGTTTGTCTGCGTGCGGTCTGTGTTGGTCTGTGATTTGGTCGGTATCGAAACCGCCGGCAGTCCGGCCATTTTTGCGGGGATCGCAAATATGTCAGAAAGATACATCGAGAGCGGGTCGTCGGTTTTTTCTCCGACTTTGAACGCGGTAGATGGAGCGGTGGGCGCAATGATGATGTCAACAGCTTCAAATGCCTTGTCAAAATCGTTTTTGATCAAGGTCCGGACCTTTTGCGCCTTGTCGTAATAGGCGTCGTAATATCCGGAAGAGAGGACGAAAGTGCCGAGGATTATTCGCCGTTTTGTTTCCGTTCCGAATCCCGCCCCCCGGTGTTTAAGATAAATCTCGCTTAATTTATTCGCGGCATTCGGATGTGTTTGTAATTTCGGATCGCGGCTGTACCTTATTCCGTCGAATCTCGCCAAGTTCGAACTTACCTCAGCCGGCACTATAATGTAGTAGCATGAAAGCGCGTATTTCGTGTGGGGTAGAGAGATTTTTTTGAACTTTAGTCCCAAGCTTTTTATCTTTTCGATCGCTTCCTCAACTGCGTTTTTTACTTCGTCAGCCAGCTCCTCTCTGAAATATTCTTCGGGTATGCCGACCGTCAGTTTTTTTATGTTTTCTAGTTTCGGTTCAAGCAGTTCGTCGCCGTATTCAACTTGCGCGCTCGTAGCATCGAGCGGGTCGTTCCCCGCGATCGACTTAAACAGTATCGCCGCGTCCTCCACGGTTTTTGTAAGCGGTCCGATCTGATCCAGGCTTGAAGCCATGGAAATGAGGCCCGAGCGTGAAACCGAGCCGTAAGTAGGGCTAAGCCCCACCACCCCGCAAAAGCTTGCGGGAAGGCGAATAGAACCGCCCGTGTCGGATCCTAAGGCCGCAACGGCCATGTGTGCGGCAACGGCCGCGGCGGAACCACCCGAAGAGCCGCCGGCGACGCGCGTGAGATCGTGCGGATTGCGCGTAACCTTAAAGCCGGAATTTTCCGTGGACGAACCCATCGCGAATTCATCCAAATTGGTTTTCCCGAGGAACACGACATGTTCCGCTTTAAGTTTTTGGATGACGCCGGCGTCGTAACTAGCGGTATAGCCCTCAAGCGATCGAGATGCAGCGGTCGCCGGTTGTCCTTTGATCAAGATGTTGTCTTTTATGGCCAAAGGGACTCCGGCCAAAGCCCCAAGTTTTTTGTTTTCTGCAAGCGAAACATCAACCGCCCCCGCCTGCTTCAGCGCTTCTTCTTCGTCTAAGCTCAAATACGCGCCGATCTTTCCGTCGCTTTTTTTGATCTCGGCGAAAAGTGCTTGCGCTATTTCAAGCGCGGAAAATTTTTTGCCAAGCAGGCCCTCGCGGAAAGATTTTATTGTGAGTCCTCGCAATGTGCGCATATCGTTTGTTGTGCGGCCTATTCTCCAATGTCTACCTTTTGCCTACCCCTCTTTTTTTCGCCGACGACCTTCTTTTCTTCGAGGCGCTTTGCCTTAGACGTTTTCGTTGGCCTGGTTGCGATTCTTTTTATGGGTTCTTTGCGCGCTTCTGCAAGTCGTTCTTCAAAAAGCTCATAGGCGCGGACACGGTTTTGATGCTGACTGCGCTCCTCTTGGCATTCTACGAGGAACTCTCCGGCATCGGTTACAGAGCCGGGATAAAGTTCTTGGAGCCGCGCGAGCAGCGCCGCATCAGATATCTTCGCGCGCAAACGCACCGCGGTTTCCACTTTATTGACGTTCTGCCCGCCTTTGCCGCCGGAGCGGAAAAACTCCTCGCTGATGCCACCGACACCCTCAAATGAATTTTTCATATCATTGTTTTCTCCGAATGATTCCATAATGCTAAAAATTCCAAATTGCAAATCACAAATTCCAAACAAATCCGAAATTCCAAGGTCCAAAATTAGAAACGTTTTTAACTTAGAGTTTTATTCATTGGTGCTTGTTTGTGATTTGGTGCTTGGGATTTGTCATTTACTCAAAGACGGGTGGCACCTTCAAAAATCCTTCCTTGTGTTCGGGGAATGCTTCAACTCCGGCGCCCAAATTAGTATTTTCCCGTTCCGTGTCATCGCGGAAGATGTTTTTCTGATCGGTTCCGCCGGTCACCCGCCCGCCTGAGTTGCCATCAGGCAAGTCGGGCGCGGTTGGCTGTACATTTGCCGTATCAAGCGCCTGTAATTCCGTGAAATGTTCCAAAATTTTGCCCAAATCCTTGAGCAGTTTTTCTTCTTCTTTGGGATCGAGCTCTATGCGCGCCAAGGCGGCCAAGTGTTCTAGGGTTTTTTTGTTGATGGGAGAAGACATGATAAGCGTAATGCTAATCCGCTAATGCGTGCGAATGCTACTAATAATACGAATTCGTACTATTCGCTGCATTCGAATGAATTTGTATATTAGCATCTCATAACTATCTTAACGCTTCCAGGATTTTTTTGAACTCTTGGCCGCGGTCGGCGTAATTTTTGAACATATCGAAGCTTGCCGCCCCGGGAGAAAAAATGACGACGGAGCCGATATGCGCCCTCTCCTTTGCAAATCGCACCGCCTCTTCAAGTGTGCCGACCGATTCTACCGGTGCCGCTCCTTGGATCGCGCCAGCGATCTTTTTTTGATTTTCGCCGAAGAGGATAACGAGCGAAGTGTTCGAATGTTTGAGCGCGTTCGCAAGCGGTTTGTAATCGAGTCCTTTGTCCTGCCCGCCGGCGATCAATATTTTGGATTGCCTTGGGAAAGCAAGGATCGCGGCCGCCGCCGTTTGCGGATTGGTGGACGCCGAATCATTGTAAAATGCCACTCCGGCGAGGTTGCCCACGAATTCCAAGCGGTGTTCGGTGCCTGGGAAATTTTTCACGGCTTCCTTGATGACCGATTGGGGAATGCCGAGATTTTGAGCCACGGTTGCCGCCATCACCACGTTCCTGAAGTTATGAGCTCCGGGGAGCTTGAGATCGGCCGGTCCGAATGACTTGAATTTTTCGGTATTGACCGCGATTTTCTTCCCTCCGCTCTTTTTTGCGATCGCCTCGCTTTTCGCGTCATGCGCGAAATAGAAAATTTTATCGCCGCGCGTTTGGTAGCGGGCGATATTCGCCTTGGCCTCATAATACTCGCGCAGATTTAGGTGTGCGTCCTGGTGGTCCGGGAAAACTTCCAGGATAACGGCGTATTTCGGAGAGATTTTGAGGTCTTGCAGCTGAAAGCTCGAAAGCTCCAAAATAACAATCGCGGACTTACGCTGACTTGACGCGGACAGACGCGGAAGAATTTCCAGCGGCGACTCGCCGATATTCCCCGCGAGATAGACATCTTTGCCTGCGCGTTGCAGAATGTCGCGGAGCAAGGTGGAAGTTGTTCCTTTTCCTTTTGTTCCCGTTATGCCGATCACTTTTATTCCCTGAGCTTGTCGAAGGGTTAGTCCGCGAATCTGTTCTCCGCCAGAGGCGGATCCGCCTACGGCGGAGAAGAAAAGTTTTGTGGCGCTTTGCATCTTAACTCCGGCGCTACGGGCCTTTACGAGCTCCTTGAGGCTATAAGGAATACCGGGCGAGCGGAAGATGAGGTCGAACCGCTTGAGGTTTTTGAGGTATCCGGGACCGAGTTGTTTCTTTAGCACAGGAGGGGTCTTAATACTTGGGTTTTTGTCTAATATCCAAAGCTCGTCCACGTCAGTCCGCGTACCAGTCCGCGTCAGTCCGCGGTTTTGAAGAAACTTCAAAACAGATTGTCCTTCACGGCCGAAGCCGAGGATGGCGATCCGCATTAAAGACATTCTATCTTAAATTTCTCAAAACGGAAACTTTCTGTTTTTTTGAGAAACTATTTTTTGTGATAATAGCTACTTACTGAAGACGGAGACAGTAAATGGTTTATCGTGACGCTTGACAGCATGCAGATTCTTGGTATGAAATGATGATATATGTGGGAAATTTTAAAAGACACCACGGCCTTAGGATGGCAGCTTTTTACCGTCTCCATCGTGTTGTTCGTGTGGCTCATGCGGAGCCATCTTAAAAGTCTAAGCAAGACGCAGGGGCGTTTTGTGGGTATAGTCGCTTTGAGTATGCTTTTTGCCACAAGTATTGGTTTTATTTCTGGTGGGAAAAAAACATTTGACTGGCAGAATGCAGTATTGGTAGCCACGGCCTTGTTGATAGTTTTGTACACTTGGGAAACAAGGCGTTTAAAGGAAGAAACAGCCAGACAAGCAGAGGCGACAAGAGAACAGGCTGAAGCAACGAAAAAACTAGTCGAAGAGGGAATAAGGCCATTTGTTGATGTTGAACTGTTATCGATTCGAGGGAAAACTTATCTACAATTTATTCCTATCAAAAAGGAAATTCCATCGAGGGTTAAGATAAATGTGAGCGGAGGCAACTTCAAAGGAGATGGACTGGGAGAGTGGGAGATAACGTGGCCTGCCGCAAGTTGGCAACCGAGATTGGATGAAGCCATACAGGAACACAAAAAGAACGCCAATAAAAAGCTTTCTTTGGAGCTTGAGATTCTTGCCGCACCAAGATTTCTGCCAGATTATTGGATTTTTTCCGACAAGAAAAAGTACCACTTCAATTTTGAAAAGAATAAGTGGGAGCACAGCGGTTGGGGAGAAAGAATTTTACATAAAAGTATTGTAGAAGTAGCGCAGTACCGCAAAGACTATCAAAAAACCCTAGAAGAGGTTTTAAAAGAAAAATCATAGATCGCGGGAAAGTGGCTCTTTGTTATTTGCGAAGCGGAAGTTTCCAATTTTTTAGCAGCTTTCGGAGGCCTCGCGAGCTTGGTTCCGCCGAAGAGGCGGATCGCGAGGCCGAGAAGCAGAGGCGGCTCGATCGCAGGAATCGAGCCGACCTCGGTGCTAAAAAATTGGAAACTGTAGCGTGTTGCGGGTGCGGGAGTCGAACCCGCTATCTTTAGCTTATGGGGCTAACATGGTTTAAGTGTCCGTTCCACTCCCCCGCGTTAAGAATTTTACAGCGCGGAATTATGCCTGTCAAAGAAAAAAGCAATGTGCCAGGGGTGGGGATCGAACCCACGACCTCGGCCTTATGAAAGCCTCGCTCTACCACTGAGCTACCCTGGCGCAGGTTTAAGATTATCATAAGAAAACGCATGCCGCAAAAAGATGCCGCGCTCAAAGAGCGCGGTTATTACTTTATGGTTTTTTCTCGGCAAGCGCGTTGATGATTTTAATCATCTCTGCTTCTTCGGCACGAATGAACTTAACGCCGAAATTGTCCTGTAGCTTGTATTGTTCGACGATTGCTTCATCTCCGGGCTGGAGCTTCGTCACTTGCCTAAGAAAAGAAACGATCTGGGGAAGATTGTGGCCGAGGCGATCAAAAACTTTTTCGATCAAAGTTTGATTGCGTGTATAGGTCAAAAGGAAACCCAGCGATGCGTTGTTGAATATGATTTGGCGATAATATTCGGTAGGGTGATTGCGCCGAACTTCGGTAAATTTTTCGTCGATCTCGCGAAAGATCGCTGCGCGTTTAAGCAAAAGATCTTTCTTCGTTACTTTTTTCCTTGCATAGTCCTCGTAGAGCAAGAAAAGTCTTTCACTTGCTTCGTTGACGATCCTGCTCTTTTCTTGGTAACAGGTCAAATAGTTTTTTGCTAAGTTGTTTTCGCGCGATCCTATCCCGAATTTTTCTTCGGCAAATTTTATCATCATTTCCATCGCAATGATATCGCAGGCCGCTTCATTAATTCCGCGAGCGAGACCCAAGATTTGTTCATGGCAATCCTCGTGGAAAACGAGGTACATAAACCGATCAAGCGGGGATTCGACCATGGCAGGCGTTATGGGCGTTCCTCCTATTCCAGCCACAGCTTCTGAGGCATAGAAATACCAATCTCGGCCCATACTGAATGCATCACATTCTTGTTCTGTTCCCGCCCCTGCCGACCCCGCGATTGCCGGGTCCATATAGGAATAAGGAAGATACGATTTCGGCGCAGAGTAGCATTGCGGATAATTCTGAACGTCAGGATCATACTCAAGGAAATTATTTGTCGGTGCGAAACCGTTTTGCGCTTCGAAAGCCTTCATTTCTTGGATCAAGGCCATTCGCTCGGCATGATAGCTCGGACCAGATTTTTCCGGGAGGCTTGCGGCTTGCGATGACAAAGCGTGAGTCGCAGCAAGGGCGACAAACATGATACAAGGAAGAACCCTTCTCATTTTTGAAGGTCCTTTGAAGTAGCTGTCCCCTATGATAGCACGAAATTAAGCTAAGGTCAATGCGTGCGTGCTTGCCGAAAATGCGGTCGGCGTTTTTTATCGCCGCATCCGCACATAACATGTCGCCCCGCCCCATTCAACAATTCCATGGAATTGTTGAATGGGAAAAATCTTTTGCCTTGGTGTGGTGGGTTTATTCGAACAGTCGCGGCTGGTGTATCCTTTCGAGATGTGGTTTTACGAGGCGGTGGATAAGGAATCCGCTCAAAATTCCAACTGCCGCGCCGCCCAAAATGTCGAGCGGCCAGTGGACGCCGGCGAAGATTCGCGCAAGGCCCACGATCGTGGCAAACGCGAAATACCACCAACCGAGACGGCGATTGTAAAAGAAAACTGTCATCGCCATCGCGAAGAAGAACGCGGCGTGCCCAGACGGGAAAGTATAACCCGATTCGCCCACGAGCGGCGTTAAGCTCAGCGCGTCAAATGGCCGTGGGCTGTGGTAAAAGAAACGGATGATTTCGGTGATGATCCCACGCGCAAGGATGGTAGCCATTGCTCCTTCGGCGAGAATGAGCCAGCGCAGGCGCCACTCTTTGTGCGCGAGGCACCAAACGATGAAGCCAAGGACCAGAAGGTAGGGGAGGAACCTCGCGAAGAAAACGAAAAAAGCATCAAGGAGCGGATCTCTGCCGCTCCATTGGAATAAGAGTTCAAACAGGGTGCGGTTGAAATTCATAACGCGCTATCGAGCTTACGAGCTGTTATTTGCGGACGTACGGCAAAAGCCCCAAATGCCGAGCGCGCTTGATCGCTTGCGCGAGCTTGCGCTGGTGCTTGGCGCAGACGTTCGTGTGCTTGGGGTCGATTATTTTCATCTGACTCGAAATGAACCGGCGCAAAAGTTCGGTCTCTTTATAATCGACGTATTGTAGGTTTTGTGAACAGAAGAAGCACTGTTGGCTCATGGTTAATTCAAAATGTAAAAATCAAAATGTAAAATGACAATGAAAAATCTCAAAATTTTTAATTTTAGATTATCATTTTTATTTTTAAACTTTTATTTTTTAAACTTTTTTGACTTGCAGTGAATCCAGTTCGACCGCGGTTTCTCTGCCGAAGATCGGCACCATCACTTTGATGCGGCCCTTTTCCTCGTCGATCTCGGAGACCTTGCCGTCGTATTCCTTGAAAGGACCGTCTATGATTTTTACCAGGTCTCCGATCCGCAAGTCAACCTTGAACCTGCTTTCTTCCTCACTTCCGGTTCGGAGGAGGGCCTCGATCTCTTCCTTGGAGAGCGGGGTGGGATTAGTGCTGTCAGTGCCGACGAATCCTGTCACGCGCGGAGTATTGCGCACTACGTACCATGAGTCCTCCGACATCATCATTTCGACAAGCACATATCCCGGGTAGATCTTTTCTTCCACCGTGTGCCTGCGGCCGCTTTTAACTTTTATTTTCTTTTCTTTGGGGACAACGATGTTGAAAATTTTGTCGTTCATGCCGAGCGACTCCACTCTTTGCTTTAAATAGCGAGCCACGGCCTCTTCATAGCCGGAATAGGTTTGTACCGCGTACCACTGGCGCGGCTTGGCTTTTTCTTCTTGCAGATCTCGGGGGTGCATCAGAGTTAATGTAAAATGTAAAAATCAAAATGTAAAATTGATAATTAAGAAGATCTTCGATTTGTCGTCTATTCGGTTTCTGTTGGGGCGATCGGTTCTATCTCTATATTGGCCGGTGCGCCTTCGTCGGTGACGACGTCCACGCTTCCGGGGTCGAAGTTCGCCGCTTCCTCGAGCGCGGTGCCTTGCGGAGCGCCCCGAAGCACGATGTTTTTTACCGCATCAGTGAAAATAAAATCGAAGAGGCCCAAGAACAGGGATAATCCCGCGGAGATGCCGATGACGATCGCGGTAAGGCGTATTGCCTCTTCGCGCGTCGGCCAATTCACGTGCCGCAACTCCTGGCGCGCTTCACCGAAAAATATCTTTATTTTATTGAACATCTTTATTTAAAAAGCCGCATATTACTCGCGGCATTTCGCGTACATCGTTAGTTTAGCGTGGCATCTTAAACATGTCAAAAGTTGCGAGCTTTTGCTTTTTGAGAAGCTTTCGGAGCTCTGGCGGGCTTGGTTCCGCCGTTAAGGCGGACCGCCGGAGCGAGAAGCAGGCGGGTTTTTCCGCTGGAGAAAAACAACGCCGGTTCTCAAAAAGTAAAAGGGAGCTACACGTCAAGGTTCTGCACTGCCTGGGCGTGCGCTTCGATGAATTTCTTGCGCGGTTCGACTTCGTCGCCCATTAGTATTGTGAAGAGTTCGCCGGCTAATTTCGCGTCTTCGATCTCAACTCGCTTCAGAATTCTCTGCGCCGGGTTCATCGTCGTTTCCCACAATTGCTCGGCGTTCATTTCTCCTAAACCCTTGTAGCGCTGGATATTCACGCCCTTTGTCGATTCTTCGACTGCCGGCATCGCATCCACCGACACGTCTTCGGGGACCTCTTTCCTCTTTCCTCTTTCCTCTTTCCTCTCACTCTTCAACTTCTGAAATTCCGCAACTATTTTATCTTTTTCCTTGTCGTTCCAGGCGTAGCGAAATTCTTTTCCTTTCTGGATCCGATAGAGAGGCGGTTGCGCTATGTAAAGGAAGCCCTTATCTATTACTTCGCGGAAATAGCGGTAGAAAAGAGTAAGAAGAAGCGTTCTGATGTGCGCGCCGTCAACGTCGGCGTCGCTCATGACGATGATCTTGTGATAACGAATATTCGCGATGTCGAATTCGTCCGCAATCGCCGTGCCGATGGCGACAACGAGCGCGCGGATCTCGGTGTTCGCGAGCATCTTGTCGATGCGCGCCTTCTCGACGTTCAATGGCTTGCCGCGCAGGGGTAGGATTGCTTGCGTGCGGCGGTCTCTTCCCTGTTTTGCCGTGCCGCCGGCTGAATCACCCTCGACGATAAAAAGTTCTGACTCCGATGGGTCGCGCGAGGTGCAATCCGCAAGCTTGCCCGGCAGAGTCATTCCTTCAAGCGCGCCCTTGCGCAAGACGGTTTCGCGCGCCGCTTTCGCGGCTCTCCTCGCCTTGGCGGTCAAAAATGCTTTCTCCACGATCGCGCGGGCATCCGAAGGATGTTTTTCCAAAAATTCTTTAAGCGCCTCGTTTATCACCGTTTCCGTGGCGGTTCTTGCTTCTGGGTTGCCCAAGCGGGCCTTGGTTTGCCCCTCGAATTGCGGCTCGCGGATCTTTACCGAGATCACGGTTATCAAACCTTCGCGCACGTCATCGGCGATGAAGTTATCATCTTTTTCCTTGAGATACCCTTCGGCGCGGGCGTAGTTGTTGATGGAACGGGTCAAGGCCGAGCGGAAACCGGTGAGGTGCATACCGCCGTCGGGCGTATGGATGTTGTTCGCGAAACAGAGCTCCTCGATTGCGCTCGCATCGACGTAAGTGAACGCGGATTCCACTTCCACTTTCTCCTGCTCTTTTTGAACGTAAAAAATAGTGTCTTGAAGCAATTTTTTGCCTTGGGCGAGATGTTTTACGAAGGACATTATGCCACCGTCGAAATAGAATCCATAAAATTGCGGCACCTTGCCGCGCTTATCCAAAAGGTTTACGCGCACACCTTTCGTGAGATATGCCTGCTGGCGGATGTGGTCCAAGACACGCTTCGTGTTGAAATTTATTTCGGAAAATATTTGCGGGTCGGGCGAGAAGGTGACCTTGGTGCCGGTCTGTTTGCATGCGCCAACTTTTTTAACCTTCGCTTTGGCTTTGCCGCGTTCATATTCTTGGACGTAGAGCCCGCCGTCGCGGCAAACTTCCACTTTGAGCCAAACGGAGAGGGCGTTTACAACCGAGACGCCGACACCGTGCAGACCCCCCGCGACTTTGTAGGATTCGCCGCCGAATTTTCCTCCGGCGTGGAGCGTGGTCATTACCGTTTCGAGCGCGGATTTCCGAGTTTGCTTATGCGTTTCGACGGGAATGCCGCGGCCGTCGTCGGTAACGGATACCTTGTTTTCCGGAAGAAGCTCAACGGTGATGTTCTTCGCGTGGCCAGCCATCGCTTCATCGATCGAATTGTCGATGACCTCCCAAATCAAGTGGTGCAATCCGTCCGGACCCGTGGAACCGATATACATTCCCGGGCGTTTTCGGACCGGCTCCAAGCCCTCCAAAACATAAATATCCTTCGCTGTGTAAGAAGGCTTGCCCGCCGAAGCCTCGGCGGAGGCGGGTGTGTTACCGACATTTGACTTCGGATTTTTCGGCGCTTTAGCCATTAGTAGATGATGACTGATTGCCTATAAAAAGCCGCTTCACTCCGCTGTGTTTTTGACTTGCTGGCGGGGCTTTACGGCTCTTTTATTTTATCATTTTCAGGCCCGATTTTCCAGCATAAAAATGCCTAAAAACCGTTGATTTTTTGGCCAAAAAACAGCGGTTTTTTTTACCGTCTTGCGATTTAACGGATCTCGAAGTCCCGGGAGTTGTTATCCGTGTCTTCGATCACGCCGTTTGTGAATTTTCTTTTAATGATTTGATTTGCGCCGGGATTAACCGGGTACGGCGCGGTTTCAATAAATGAATTATTTGCCGCGCCCCAGGCGACGGCATCCATTATTTCACCCGTGTTATTCGGGCCGTGGCGGATGGCGACGCCGTTGTCGCTTGTGATACTGCCGGTCGTCACTGTATCAGATGGTGGCGCGAGAGCCGTAAATGACGCATTCGCCCAAGTGTAATAGCCGCCCGCGGGGATGAGTGCATCTTCATTCCATGATTTCAAAAGCGTGTCCGCGGTGCCGGATTGCGTGCGCTTTACGAGCCGGAATCCCTTAAGGTTGAACGGTTGCGCCGATGAATTAAAAATTTTCACGAAATCATTGGTTGTTTGTTCCACGCCGCCGGAGATCTGGATTTCGGCAATAACAATATGGACCGCAGCGGTCCTCGTAGAACTTGAACTCTGCGTCGGGGAAATATTTTTAATGTCGGATTTCTCGCTTATCGAAGGCGGCGGTATGTCGCCGACGGTAATTTGATCGCGGAAACCTTCAAAAACCGCGGGCCCGATGCCGCTTACATTCATAATGTCTTCGATGCGGCGGAACAGGCCGTTTTTTTCGCGATAGACGATGATGGCGTCGGCTTTCGCGCTACCTACACCCCTCAAGAGTAAAAGTTCTCCCGCGCTTGCGGTGTTGATGTTGATCTTCGTTTGTACCGCGTTCCCGGAGACGGCCATTGTACTCGAAGGAGCCGATCTTTCCGGGCCGGAATTTTCGGAAAATGTAAAAAACTGCGAAACGCTTTCAAATCTCTGCGCGACATTTACGAAAACGATCGTCAGCGCGACTGCGGCGATACCAATAATTATTTTAGTTCTAGTTGGCATTTTTCTTCTGCGGCAATTTTTGCCTTTGTATCCGATAGATGAACAATATCAAAGCGCTGTAATAAACAGCAATGCCCGTAAAGCCGAGCGAGGGATTAAAGAGTACGGCGATCTTCGCGGATAAATTCACGATAAGAATAATGAGATCGGCGAAGGGCGCCACAAAGAAAGAGAAAAGCGCCGCCGCGGGATAAAACAAGAACGAAAGGATAGCCAAAATGAATCCGCCTATGGTGACAAGTGGTATAAAGCCGAGCACAAGCATATTCGCGACAAAAGCGGTCAGCGAAAAATTTTGGAATTGGACGATGAGGATCGGCGCCGTCATCGCTTGCGCGGCGACCGTCATTAAGAAAATCTGTTTCCAACTCATAAATCCGAAGTCGCGTATGCCGAGCGCCCGCGTTAAAACTGGGACAAGGTAGATGATGCCTAGGACGGCGAGAAAAGAAAGCTGGAAGCCTGCGTCGAAGACAAGAACCTTCGGATTCGCAAGCGTTAAAACCACCGCGGCCAAGGTGAGGGCGTTCGCCGGCGCGTAAACTCTGCCGGTTTCTTTGGCCAGTCCCGCGATGAATGCCATGATCGCCGCGCGCAATGCCGAGACGGAAAAACCGGTGAGCGCGGTAAATAAGCAAACGACGGCAAAAGTTATGACGAAGGCAGGGCGCCGCGGCAGAAAAAATAGGCATGCGGTAAGAACGATAGAAATGATGATAGACATGTTCGAACCGGAGATCGCGATAATATGGCGCAAGCCGCTAAGCGAGAGGGCGTCGAGGAATGTTTTGGGGAAATCGCCGCTTGTTCCGAGCGTTATGCCCGAAAGGAGCGCCGCTTCCGCGGGAGTTAAGAGGCGCCTGTAAGCGTCTCCTATTTTGTTTTTGGCGCGAATGAAGAATGCGAGCGCGCGGTTGCCGCCGCCCGCAGAAACAAAAACAAGCTGCGGATCAAATATCGTGCCCGATAACTTTTCTTTCGCGAGATATTTGCCGTAAGAATTATCTTGTGGCGGGGAAACTTTCCCAGAAATCTTGAGCGTGTCGCCGTATTCGTAGCGCGGCTCGGGACCGGTTTCGACGAGAAACTTTCCTAGGTCCGTTTTGAAATAAAATGACTGGGAATCGGCGGTGCGGTTCGGGTCATTCGCAATAAAGCCTCGCGCTTCAATTGCTTGAGGGATACGGAAGAGCGTTGCGCGATACTTTGCGTCGTCCGCGGCGTAGTAAACGCCGCCCAAGACGAGGAGCAGTGCCGCGAGTCCCGCGATGCGGATATCGACGTTAAAAATAAAAAGCGCCGAAAGAAGCGCGGCGGCTGGAACTGCGTAAAAAAGAAGCGGCAGTCCGATTCCGGCATAAGCGACGCCGGACAAAAACGCAAGCGCGCACAAGAAGAAGATCGATGAGAGGGGCATCCTCGCTAAAATTTCTAATTTCTAAATCCTAATTTCTAAATTTCAGACGTTCAGTTCGACCAGTTGCTGTATGTTTTTTTAATCTCTGCTATTTTCGCCGGAGAGAGATCGTTGTATATAAGAAGCCAATCTTTCGCGATCTGTTCTTGCGCGGCCGCAAGAGACGCGCGTCCGGAGCAAACTTCATCACGAAGATAAACTTCGACCACATCTTTCTCGCGGAACCCCAGTACAACTTCATTTGTTTCAGCCGCTTCCGGGATGGCAGGTTGTGGGAAAAGGTTGGCAATGTCGTTCGAGCCGCCGATGGCGAGCGGGATAAGGTGGTCGACCTCATAGGCGCCGCGCGGCTGGGGATAAGAGATCCCGTACGCGGCAAAAACCGCTTTTCTGATCTTATCGGAAACGTTGCGCACTGTTTTGCTGTAACCGCTCACACATATTTTCTCCGGCGTCGCGTCCGTGAACACAGCTCCAGGGGTGCAATCTGGATCGGGCGATGCTTCGCGGAGGACGCAACCCACTGATTTCACCCGCGGCCCGAGCGCGGCCGCGCCGTCCGCGCCGGCTAAAAGAGTAGCAAGGCGCTCTGCCGCGGCGCGTTCATTCCAGGCGCGCGGATAGTAAAGAAATCCGGCCACGCCGAGAAAAAGAATAAAAAACAAAAGCGCTATTTCCCCGGGAGATTTCATTTCCCCAAGTGTAGGCCAGCCGGCAGAAATAATCCAGCGAATACCGGACGGGCGGCGAAAAGGTCATTCAAGCGGTAACAAGTGTTGCTGCTCGATTCTTTTGCGGTGTGTCTCGGACTTGAACTTGGCTAATGCAAGCAGTATAAGGCTTTTTTGAGCGTTCTTCCAGTGGTGGACTTGAGGTGTCTCGGTCGGGGGCTAAAAATCAAATGTTACAAATGTGACACTTTTTTGATACATCGTCGTGTCACATTTGCATGTGGATAATCAACCCCTTTTCTTGCTGTCAGTGTTTTGGTAAAATAAGAATACAAAGCAACAATTGAATACAGTTACGTTTTCGGTCGAAAGGATTTTACGATGAGCGGTTGTCCAAGCCAAGAGGTCATGGCCGACAGCCGGGCGTAAGAACCCAAGACTGATGGCGGAACATCGGCAAATGCGCCCCTGTTTTGACATCAGTTTTGGGTTTTTTCTATAGCAGGGGCGCAC
>JBBUGM010000030.1:0-7833 GCA_038077975.1 Patescibacteria group bacterium | reverse complement strand
GGCTTGATAAGCCCGACGTAGACGAGATCGAAGGCCTATCACCCGCGATTTCCATCGACCAGAAAAGCCATTCGCACAATCCGCGTTCGACAGTCGCGACGATTACGGAAATTTACGACTATCTTCGCGTACTTTTCGCGCGTGCCGGTAAGCCCCATTGCCCGAAGTGCGGCAAAGAGATAAAAAAGCTGACAAATGAAGAAATCGTCGATGTGGCAATCGAGTTTGCTCAATCTTTATCGCCTGAGCAAGGAGCAAAAGCGACGAGTCGAAGGCAGCACAAGAATAACCCTTCGACCCCGCACCGCGCTTCGACAAGCTCAGCGGGTACGGGGCAGGCAAGCTCAGGGAATAAGTTGGGCCGGAATATTGTGATCCTTGCCCCCGTCGTTCGCGGGCGCAAAGGAGAGTATTACCAGATGCTCTACGATTTTTTGAACGCGGGATTTTCCGAAGTACGCGTTGACGGCAAATATCTTTCTTTGCGCGAGAGGATAGAATTGAGCCGTTACAAGGCGCACGACATCGACCTCGTAATCGACAGAATGCCGGCTGGCCTCAATTTTGTGGATAAAGATAACCGCCTCCGTCTTGCTGAAGCGATCGAACACGCGCTTAAATACGGAAACGATGTTGTGAAGATCATTTATGGAGACAAGGCCGCCTCCGCCAAGGCTTCGGCGAGCCTCGCCCCAGAGGGGCGGGAAATTTCGCTCTCGGCGAAATTCACCTGCTCCGAGGACGGTTTTTCGTTCCCGGAGATCGAACCGCGCCTTTTTTCTTTCAATAGTCCTTATGGCGCGTGTCCGCAATGTCACGGATTGGGCACGGAAGACATTTGGTCCGAAAAAATCTGCCCCGCTTGCGCCGGTAAGCGGCTTAAGGAAGAAAGTTTGAGCGTACTTTTATATGGGAAAAATATCTCTTCCGTTGTTGCAATGTCCGTAGAAGACGCATATAAATTTTTCGGGAGTTTGAAGCTCAAGAGCGAAAACCTGGAAGCGATAGCGGAGACGCCGCTTCGCGAAATAAAAAGTCGGCTCAAGTTCATGCTCGACGTCGGCTTGGATTATTTGACGCTGGAAAGGAAGGCAGGTACGCTCTCCGGCGGTGAGGCGCAAAGGATACGGCTGGCATCCCAAATCGGCTCGCGGCTCGTGGGTACGCTATATATTCTTGACGAGCCGACTATCGGACTTCACCAAAAAGACAACGCCAAACTCATCAAAACCCTTCATGACCTCCGCGATCTTGGGAACACAATCATCGTTGTCGAACACGATGAAGAAACAGTCCGCGAATCCGACCACCTCGTCGACATCGGTCCGCAGGCCGGGGTTCATGGCGGCAAAATTGTCGCCCAGGGGGACATTCCGGCGATACTTAAAGACAAAAAAACGAGATCATTAACGCTGGACTATTTACGCGGCGACAAAAAAATCGCAATTCCCGGCAAGCGCCGCGCAATTTATCGCCTGAGCGAGCGTGGCGAGTCGAAGGCCGAACGAGGAAATTATTTGAAAGTGAAAGGCGCTTCTGCGAATAATCTCAAAGATCTTAACATCGAGATACCACTGCGGCGTTTTGTTGCCGTGACAGGAGTTTCCGGTTCGGGCAAGTCAAGCTTGGTCTACGACGTGCTCTATAAGGCGCTCGCAAACAGATTTTACCGTTCCGGTTGGAAAGAGATCGGGTTTAAAGACATTACCGGAGTGGAATACATCAATCGCGTCGTGAACATTGATCAGTCAGCGATAGGACGCACGCCGCGCTCGAACCCGGCGACTTACGTTGGCGCTTGGACCTACATTCGCGACCTTTTTGCCTCGACCGAGGACGCGCGCGTGCGCGGCTACAAACCGGGGCGATTCAGTTTTAATACTCCGGGAGGGCGGTGCGAGAATTGCCAAGGGCACGGCACGATTGCAATCGAAATGCACTTTTTGCCGACAGTTTATGTTCCTTGCGACGTTTGCAAGGGCAAGCGTTTTGACCGCGAAACACTTGAGGTCGAATACAAAAAGAAAAATATTTACGACGTTCTTCAGATGACGATAGAGGAAGCGGAGAAATTCTTCGAAGACATTCCGTGGCTTGAGGAGCGGCTTGGCATTTTGGAAGAAGTGGGTTTGGGGTACCTGAAACTCGGCCAGTCGGCGACGACTCTTTCGGGCGGCGAGGCGCAGAGAGTGAAACTTTCTTCGGAGCTCGGCAGGCGGGATACGCGCCGCACGGTTTATTTGCTTGACGAGCCGACCACGGGCCTCCACTTCGACGACGTAAAAAAGCTTTTGGAAGTGCTTCAACGTCTCGTTGACCGCGGCAACACCGTTGTCGTGATCGAGCATAACTTGGACGTCATCAAGTCCGCCGATTGGGTGATCGACCTCGGTCCCGAAGGCGGCGAGAGGGGAGGCGAAATCGTCGCCGTGGGTACGCCGGAACAGGTTGCGCGAAAGGCCGGGAGTTATACGGGATCATACTTGCGTAAAACTCTAAAATAAAATATGATGGCACCTAGTACGACGGTGCAATGCAAGGAGCGTCGTGAAACCCCCGACAAAAAACGAAATAGTTCGATATGCAAGATTGTATGAAAAACGGTGGCCCGATGCAGCGGTTCTAGAGAACAAATTTTTTGAATGGTTCGGAAAGAAACGATACTTGGATAAAGGAACTTTTGTACGGCTGGGTCGCTGGAAAACGCAACGGCAAATCAAAAATTACTTGCGAAATAGCGATGAGCTCATCCGCTTGATTACACGAAAAGCGTTGCGGGCGCAAGACGAAAAAATCAGAATCGAAACCCTGATGGAGTTACACGGTGTTTCCTGGGCCGTTGCGTCTGTCATTCTACATTTCGCTTTTCCTGACGAATATCCAATTTTGGATTTTAGGGCGATTTGGTCGTTGGGGTTTAAACAACCAAAAAGCTATAACTTCAATTTTTGGCAGGAATACGTCGAGAGATTCCGAAGATTATGCAAGGCAACGGATTTGCCGGCACGTACCGTAGATAGAGGACTCTGGATGTTCTCAAAGTTGAACCAAAAAGCGTAAAGTATTTCAAGGCGCGACATCTCTGTCGCGCCGTTTGCTTTCGATTTGGTTTTTTATTATATTGTACGATCGTGCGATTTAATAAAAACTGCCGATCAACTATCAGAACCGATCGTTTATCACAAATATCCAAACTCCCTTGAACCACGTACGCAAGGCGCGGAAGAAAGACATAATGGAAAAAAGATAGTTCAATTCAATAAGTTCTTTCAAAACCCATCCCGAAAATCCGGAGATTACGAAGGGTCCGATTTTCGCCACCGCCCATCTGCCTCCGGCCGGTATGACATAGGGATAATCCCAAGGTTTATATTGCTGATGAGCGGATTTGTAGTTTCGCCATTTGCTATTTGTTATTTGCCCTTCGCTTGCTTTTACATCTTCGATCAAGTTTTTTGCCACCACATCCGCTTGCGCAAGCGCCGCGCGGGCAACGGCGGGCACGGGCCGTTTCGTCTTCGGGTCCATAAAACAAACGCTGTCGCCTAGTCCGTATATCATCGGATAAAGTTTCAAATCTTGTTTTGCAGGCAGGCACGCCATCCCGCTTTCCGCGAGCGGTTTGCCGCGCGGTTCTTTTTGAAGGGGAAGTGCGGCAAGTAGTTCCGGCGTTTTTATTCCTCCGGTCCAGACGAAAATATCGAAAGGGATTTTTGTTCCGCCGTCGAGCGTTATTTCCCGCGGCTTCACAGATACTATCTTTGCATTTACGTTAATCGCGACACCAAGCATTTTCAGACGCCTTTCTGTCGCGCTGATTACGTTCTTATCGAGCCCGGGGAGTATGGTCGGCATGGCTTCGAGAAGAGATACGTCCACGCGCAAATTTTTATTCTTTACTGCGTGATCCGCCCAAAGACGGATTTCCGATGCAAGTTCTATGCCGCCCGCGCCCGCTCCGCCCACGACAATTTTGACACCACCGCCTTTTTTAAACCCAGCGGACAGGACCGCTTTTATCTCGAGAGAACTTTCCATGGTTTTTAGTTCTAGGGAGTTTTCCTTGAGTCCGGGGATGCCAAAATAATTCGTTTCCGAGCCCAAGGCGAGCACAAGAAACTCACATTTTATCGGCCGCCCGCCTTCGATATGGACATCGCCATTCACAAGGTCAATCTTAGAGATCTTGCCTTGTATAAAATCTATTGGTAAGCCGTGGATAAGCGAAATTATGCTGTACGTGCATGCATCCTTCTGAACGCTCGCCGAGGCGGCAAGTTTATAGAGAAGCGGCGTATAGAGATGGCAGTCGTTCCGGTCTACAAGAACAACCCGATATTTATCGAGTAGTTTAAGTCGCCTTAAATTCTTCGCGATTTGTGTCGCCGCGCGCAAGCCGCCGAATCCGGCACCGAGAATCAGAATGTTTCGCATAGTTAGCGTAAGTAGTTTTTATTATAACCGACAACCCCGTATAATTAAAAAGATGATCAGCTATCTCCGTCGCGTTCCGGCATCGAAATTACGCGGCACCGCTCTTTTGCGGCTTGATTTTAATACCGAAGACGACTGGCGGATGAAGGCAGTTTTGCCGACGATAAAATTTTTGCTCCGCCACGCCGACAAAATTATCATTGTAAGCCACAAAGGGCGCCCCCAACCTTCTCTAATTCGCTCGAATGGTCGAATAGGCGAGGCGAACAAAAAACTTAGCTTAGCCGCGGATGCAAAAACTTTAAGTAGATTGCTAGGAAAAAAGGTTCATTTTGTATCTAATTTTAATTTTTTGGGCATAAAGCAGATGGTCAATGCCGCGCCAAAGAGCTCTGTTTTTCTTTTGGAGAATCTGCGGTTTTTGAAAGGGGAAGAGCAGAACAGCCGTGAATTAGCCAAGGACCTCGCCTGCTTGGCGGATTATTATGTGAACGACGCTTTCGCTGTTTCCCACCGCGAAAACGCTTCTGTGGTCGCAATAACCAAGCTTTTACCCAGCTACGCCGGACTTGAATTCGAAAAAGAGATCGATATTTTGTCTCGCGTGATGAAGAAACCAAAAAAACCGCTCGTATTGGTTTTAGGCGGCGGAAAAGCGGCGGACAAAATGGGCGCTATCCAATTTTTTAAGAACAAAGCGACAAATATTCTTTTGGGAGGCGCGCCGGCAAATACGATTTACCTTCTGGAAGGCGCCGATATCAAAAAATCTCTTGCTGATCGCAATCCGGACGACTTGAAGCGGTTGCGTCGCATAATAAAATACAAAAACTTGGTTTTGCCGCTGGACTTCATTTTCCATAACAACTCCATTCTGGACGTCGGCCAAAGAACGATGGGACTTTTTGCCCTGAGAATTAGCAAGGCGAGGACGATAATTTGGAGCGGCCCATTGGGTCTTATCGAAAAAAAACCGTACGACCGCGGTTCGCTTGCGATTGCAAAATCTATTGCACAAAACCGCAAGGCGTTTTCTCTGGCCGGAGGAGGGGAGACGGTGATGTTTTTAAAAAAGCACGGCCTCGACAAGAAATTCAGCTTTATCTCGACGGGAGGCGGCGCGATGCTGGATTTTTTGGCCGGAAAAAAATTACCTGGTATCGAAGCATTGCGAAAATGAAATACGATATCTACTTCCACGACGATTTCGACGGACGTGCTTCCGCGGCGGCGGTGCTCGCGTTTTTGCGTTCGCCCCGTAAAGCCCGCCGCGGCGTGACACGGGGCAAGCGCGGAGATGAGATCGAACACTACACGCCGGTGAATTATGACGTTCAAGACCAGTGGCTCAAGGCCGGTTTTTTTCAAAATCACAAACTTTTTCGCGGTTCGCGCAATCCGGCCATAATCGTTGATTTCTTGTATCATCCGGACTCCGCCTGGTGGTTCGATCACCACGAAACGTCTTTCAAGCGGGCGGACTGGGGCAAGAAATTCCGGCCGAGCAAGTTCCATCACTGGGACCCAAAATATCCTTCATGTTGCCATCAGGTTTTAGATAAACTCACCAAAACTTTTGGCTGGAAGCCGCCGGCGCACCTTAAGGAACTCGCCAAATGGCTCGACGTTGTGGATGGTGCGCACTATAAATCGGCGAAACAGACGATAGAGCTTAAAGAACCGGCTCTGCAACTCGGCATGTTCATTGATGAAGCCACCAAGCATGGTGGGGCTTTGGAGTGGATTATAAGATCAATGGCGGAGAAACCGCTTGGCGCAATAATTAGGCATAAAAAAATAACGCCGGTTATCAAACGAATGAAGCGGAAAATAGCCACCTCCCTAAGTTTTTATCGAAAAAATCTGCAAATTTACGGCAGGACGACGCTAATAGATACTTCGGGTGGACAATTTGTTTTGCGTTTTGCGCCCTATTACCTCGTTCCGGGATCGCTTTACAATATTAGGATGAAAAAGGTCGGCATGATGTACGGATTTACCGCGGGCGTGAATCCATGGCGGAGAAAAGAAAATAAAATTCACATCGGGAAATTACTGTTTAACACTTTCGGCGTCGGCGGGGGACATCCAGGAGCAGGCGGCACGCAATTTAAAACGCGCGATGAGGCGAGAAGAGGAGCGGAGAAGATTATCAAATTGCTAAATCGCGAGTAGCGGCGATCCGAGCGAGCGGCGGCTGAACGCTTGCCAATGCTCCTTGCAGCGCGAGAAAGCAGCTCCCACAGCCCGCAGTTACCAATGTTGCCCTATATTTAAATATAGGGCAACCGGGTTGACGAGTTGTGGAGGCGTGATATTGTTGGATTATATATACAATATGGCCAGAAGAAATATCGGCGAAGAAAATATAAGGAAAATTCAGAAAGTGAGCCGAAGCTATTACGTTACCCTACCCATTTCTTATGTGCGCAAATTGGGTTGGAATAGCGGACAGGAGGTTTCGGTGAGGCGCGGTGGGGACGGACTTTTTGTTGAAAAGGCAGGCGCGCGCAAGAAAAATAAGAGCGATTAAATTAGCAATTAATTTTTTAGAAAGCATCATTGAGCATCTTGCCCTATGTTTTGCCCTATGGCAAAACATAGGGCAACATGCCGAAACTAGGGCCACAAGTTTATGCCTAAACAATTGTTCAAATCCGGAAAAGTAGTTGTATACGCAGATGGCGGCGCGAGGGGCAATCCCTGGCCGTCGCAATTTGCCGTATGGCAAATTACTCTTTCAAAACCCTCGGTTTTGAACTCGCTTGCGCTTATTCCTACACGGGAGGAACCGCCATGCCTTTCCTCCCGACCCCTCCTTCGGGCCCGGGATTGAAATACGCCAATGCCAAAACAGCTATTTAAATCTGGTAAAGTCGTCGTATATGTTGATGGCGGTGCTCGCGGCAATCCCGGGCCGGCGGCAATCGGCGTTGTTGTAGGGAGCAAGGAATATGGGGAGGCCATCGGCCGCAGGACCAATAATCAGGCGGAATATGAGGCGGTTATTTTTGCGCTCGGGAAGATCAAGCAGCTCGCCGGAAAAAAAGCGGCGAAAGAGATGGAGGTGGAGGTAAGAATGGATTCCGAACTTGTCGTGCGGCAGCTCACTGGCCGCTATAAGATATTGGAATCCGAGCTCCAGCCGCTTTTTTTACAGGTTTGGAATTCGAAACTGGATTTCAAAAAAGCTGATTTCGTCCACGTGCCGCGGGAAGAGAACAAAGCGGCGGACAGGATGGTGAATAAGGTCTTGGATGAGTAAAAATAGTTCGCCACGCCAAACTTGCGCACAGCACAGCGCCCTTGCTTTTTGGCAATATTCATGATATACTTGGTGTATAATGTCCCCAGAAAAAATGCCACATATTCCCGAGGTAAAGACCACGCCGGAGCGCG
>JBBUGM010000029.1:0-6697 GCA_038077975.1 Patescibacteria group bacterium | reverse complement strand
TTGCTTATAACAACCTCATCACCGTTCTTGACGTCCGTCGCAATCGCACTGAAAGGAATTTTGCAATCCTCGATCTTTATATTGCCGAAGTTTTTATCAAGTAAGCGAAAAACCGAATCGCCGCGGAAGAGCGCGCCGTCTTTGCGTTTCAGAATTTCGCCGAGTGGAAAAATATCCTTCGATTTAACCTTGAGTATTTCGCCTTCAAAAAATTCGATGTCTTGGGTTGCCGCATACCAACCGCCGATTATCGCCCCCATGCTTGTGCCAGCAATGTAATCGATGGGAATGCCGGCGTATTTAAGCGCCTTAATAACGCCGATGTGGGCGAGGCCTTTCGCCCCGCCTCCGCCCAAAGCCAAGCCGATCTTTTTGCGTTTTACAACCATTATGTACTTACTTTTTCACCCTCACGACATTCTAACATTCTATAGAATGTTAGAATGTCGTTTGCTTGAGAATTTAATCTCCAATTAAAAGCAGTATCGCCGCTCGTTCCAAGTCCGAAATAGTTCCGCCTTGAATGTGCTTGCGGTTTTCGTCCACGCGCATTGTCCTGCCATCCATGGTTCTTAAATTGTTGTGTTCCATATAGCCGAGCTTTCTGCCGTTCACGTCAAAAATATCGTTGCTCGTAAAATAGCCAAGTTTGCGATTTTCTTCGTCGTAAATGTCGTTCTCGGAAAAATATCCGACTTTGGTCGAACCTCGCCATATGTCATTGTCGACGATTTTAAGCATAGCTCAATTATAACAAATTTCTCGTCGTCCGCGAATAAAACCCACAAGAAAAACTGCGCTATGTCTCCCTCTTCCCTTAAAAAGCATCTTGCCTTACACTGAAGGCGTCGCTCGGCATCGTAGGAAACGGCTCAAATGCATAACGAGCTTTTAACCAAGCGCAGTCCAATTGTTCTTATATGGAAATTCGCGGCTATTGAGGCCGCCGGGCTCTTGCTCTATTTCGTAGCAACCCTTTTCGGCAACGCCAAATACGAACTCTATACCCAGCTTTCTTTTTCGAGCTTGCTCTCATATCAAGCCGCCAAGCTGCTGGTGCTTTACGGAGCCCAATTCGTATTCACGGTCTATGCTTTTCTTTCGTGGTATTACGAGGAATATGCCGTTCGACCAGGTTCAATAACGCACTCTTGGGGCGTTTTTTTCAAAAGAACAGTGGAGTTTCGGTTCGATAAATCAGCATCGGCATCGATAAAGTCCAATTTTCTAGGTAAACTTTTGCATTACGGCGCGATAAGCGTACAAAGCGGCGCTTCTGTTTTCATAATCAAAACAATCTCCAGGCCGGAACGGGTTGCGAAAGCCATAAGCGGCGATTACGGTTCGATGGAACACGCGTTCGGCAAAGAACCCGACATCTCACAACTACTCACGGAGCCGGAACATAACCAGCTGGAATTCAAATCCTCGCTCCGTTTCGACTACAAAACCGGCAACTCGAGCCGCGAGCTCGAAAAGGCGGCGATAAAAACGGTTGCCGCTTTTTTGAATTCCAAAGGCGGATATTTGATATTGGGCGTGGATGACGCGCGCGCGCCGTTAGGCCTCGAGAACGATTACCGCATACTCCAAAGAAAAGACCGCGATGGCTTTGAAAATCATTTCACGCAATCATTCAACAACATGATCGGACCGGAATTCCGGAATTGTGTCAAACTTTGGTTCCAAAATATCGATGGGCGCGACGTCTGCGTAGTACAGGCCGTCCCCGCTCCTCGCCCGGTGTACCTTAAAGCCGACAACAGCGAATTTTTCTATATGCGAACGGGCAATATCTCTGCTTCTTTAAAATTGAGCGAGATCGAATCGTACGCAAATTCTCGCTGGCCGAAGAGGATAAGCTAGATAATTGCCGCGGACTTTTCTCCGGCCGGCAAACTGCCGGCTTTTAACAAAAAAGCGCCGTACCCGTGGGTCGTTTACTCTGAGCGAGTGTAGCGAGTCGAAGTGTGCGCGGGATGGGACGAAGTTAGAACGGTTCTAACCAGAGAACTTTCAACTAACCCTTGATAATAAATGGGTTGAATTCTGTTTTTCTGTCATAGTAATCCTCGCCCTCCAATCTTTTTAATTTTCCAACAATAAGATAGGTGACGGGGGTAAAGATTGCCTCAACAAGCACTTTAAGAAACCATCCGGAGAGAATAGACGCGAATAGAAGATTGCTTGGGATCACAGCATAAAGAGCGATTGTATAAAAAAGAATGGTATTTGCGCCTTCGCCGATAATCGTAGAGCCAATTGTTCTAGTCCAAAGATATTTTCCATTCGTCCACACTTTCATTTTAGCCAAAACGTAGTCATTCAAAATTCCTCCGACCCAAACAGCAATCCAGCCACCAAGTAAAACTCGAGGAACAGAACCGAGAACACGTGCATATGCATCATTGGCATCGAACCCTGCGGCTGGCGGTAACCAAATAACAAGTTGATAGATCAGTCCGGCAATTACCGATGCAAGCAACACTTGCCAAACAACACTTCGCGCCTTCGCATATCCGTATACTTCGGTCAAAATATCGGCAAAGATATATGTTATCGGAAAATATAGAGCTGTCGCCGAAACAGTAAAAATTCCCAAATGAACAATTTTACCAGCCGTAATATCGGAAATAAGCTGGAATGCAACATAGAGAACTGTAATTATGCCAAGATACTTATATTGTTTCATGAGATTAATTCAACCATGAATCCTTTAAAAATCTTAGTGCGCGGGACAGGAGTTGAACCTGCATGGGCTTGCGCCCGCTACCACCTCAAGGTAGTGCGTCTGCCGTTTCGCCACCCGCGCGACAATTTATAGTGTCATGTGTCAAGTGTCATTTGTCAAATGTCGTTTTCTGTTATCCTAAATAACAGAATATTGAGAACGGGAGCAAAATATGAAACGGCTGCTGCTCATGCTCGCGGCGTTGCTCTTATTTCTCGCTGACGCGAATGCCAAAGAGATCACGCTCCCCGACTATCCGTCGCAGAGCACTGTCCCCTACCACTTCGTAACCCTAAAACGCGGTGAAACTCTCCAAAAACTTTTCGGCAACGATTGGGAAATAGTTTCCCGATTCAACAGAATCCATCCGTCGAAAATTCGCTCCGGGCTTCAGCTCAAAGTTCCCGATGATCTTGCAACAGCCCGCACCTGGACACCAATGCCGCTCGTCTACGAAAAAGCGTTCGGCAGCAGGAAATATATCCTCGTAAACCTTAACGAGCAGTTCCTTGGCGCTTATGAGTACGGAGCGCTTTCATTTTCCTTGCCGATATCTTCCGCCAATCCAGAGTGTCTCGATGAAAAGTTTCGCAAGAAAACGTGCTACACGGTACAAGGAGAATTCCGAGTACTCGCATTCCATAAAGACCACGTTTCCTCGATCTACACCGACGCCGAAAGCGGAGAAAACGTGCCGATGCCCTATGCCGTACTTTTCGCAATAGAAGAATTCCGCGGCAAGCGGCTTGCCTACTGGATGCACCAAGGGGAACTGCCCGGAACGCCCGATTCGCACGGATGCGTCCGCCTGATGCCCGAAGACGCAAAACGCCTCTTCCTTTGGCTCGGCGGTAACCCGACTAAAGAAGACGTTACATGGGTGAAGAACGGAGCGCCTGTGGAAGTCACGGGCCAACCATTCACTTACGCGCGACAAGGCGAAATCGTGCTCGAAGAACTGCCGCAAACGCCGGACCGCTTCTCTAAAGCTTTCCTAACGAAAGCAGAGAACGGCTCGATTATCAGAGCAAGGAATCTCACGATTTTTGAAAAAGACGGCAAGAACTACGCGCTAATTCCGCTTGCGGTCGACGAAACACCCGGGCAATACCAGATTTTAGCAATGGGTGAAAGCATCACGTACAGAAAAACTCTACTTGTTGACCGCGGTAAATTCCCCGTAAATAAAAGCTCAAGCTGGAATTCCCGGCCTTTTACGAAAGACGAACTTGCCCGCATCGCCAAAGAAAAAGAAGAAATGGCAAAAGCTTACGAAAACGCAGCGGCAACGCCATTGTGGCTCGACTCTTCCGCTGGATTCTCCGCACCGATCGCATCGGACGGCAAAAAAGGCGTCGTCACGCATCCCTTCGGAGAAATACGCCTCAATCCGAACAACAAGAAAAAGCGCTACCACTTCGGCGCCGATATCCGCGCCCCCGAAGGCGAACCCGTCTTCGCGGTCGCGAACGGAAAAGTGGTCCACGTCGGGCACGATTATTTCCTTGAAGGCAACATTACGATAATCGACCACGGAGCGGGAGTTTTTTCTCTATATCTCCATCAATCAAAGATCCTCGTTACGAAAGGCCAACTTGTGAAACAGGGCGATGTGATTGGAGAGGTCGGTGAGACCGGCAACGCCAATGGACCACACCTGCACCTCGCAGTAAAAATAAACGGAATTATGACCGATCCGATGAAATTGATTGAACTTCTTAAATAATAAAACCCCGACTTCGGTCGGGATTTTTTTGTGTGCAAATTCTTTATTATCCAAGCAACTCGCCGAACAATTTATCTATTGTGTCCTGTTTGAAACCAAATTCTTCTGCGACATGAAGTAAAACCGTTTCGACTGATGATTTGCGCGGCGCTTTTTCGCCACAGATAATCTTCTCGCCGATTTCTGGACCTAAAAGCTTGGCCCAATTCGGAGATTTAGCGGCTCGCGCGTCCAGCTCTTCGGCGAATTTGATGCGGATTTTCTCAAGAAGTTCGGGCGCCAAATCTGATTCTTTATTCTTTTCCGGTTGCTCCGGCATAGTTTTAAACGCGCCTACACCGACACCCCAAGCTTCCTCCTTATCTCCGCGCCTGATTTCTCACGCACGAAGTAGAGCTTCGAGCGGTGAACTTTTTTCGGACTAGAAACAACCTCAACTTTGTTGATTGCCGGGGAGTGGAGCGGATAAACCTTTTCAACGCCAACACCGCCCACGATAGCGCGGACGGTAAAGGTCGCGCCCGGCTCCGTGCCATGCTTACGCGCGATAACAAGCCCCTCGAAAGGGGTTTTGCCTTCGTAAACCTTAACCCGCGCCCCGGACTTTATCTTTGTGAAAATGGATTCGTTGATCATGTATGCGAATAGCGCGCCTTCGCGCTCGCTGTGCTCGCACTACGGCAATGCGAAAGCGCACATGCGAATAGTTATTGTTTATTCAGTAGATTGTAGACCCTCTTTACCAAGTCGTCAATGGAGACGCGCGCCTTCACGAAATACTCCGTGGCGCCAAGCTGACGGGCTTTTTTGACGTCGCTTTCCTGCGCCAAGTTCGTCAAAACCACAACCGGGATTTTATTGAGGTTGGGGTCAAGCGAGATTTGTTCCAAAAGCTCGAACCCCGGCACCTTGGGCATGATGAGGTCAAGCAAGATCAAATCCGGCTTTTTCGTTTTGAGGTATTGCCTCCCCTCTTCGCCGTCAAATGCCTGTGCGGCTTCGTATCCCTCCTTCGCGAGGCGGGCCTTAATAAGCGATGAGAGGAAGCGGTCGTCTTCGACTATTAAAATGATTTTTGAGTCGAGCATAAGATTATAATAACATCTTCTTGATAATTTGTGGTCATATGGTGTGCTCTTGCAAGTTAAACAAAGGCGTGTTATAATGCCTATAGTTTCCTGGTATTCGCTCATAGGAGGAAAACGTGCGAGGAAAAATAATCAAGATGGAGTTTTTTGAGGATCTCGGAGGAGGAGTAGCGGTTCCACGAGCTATACTGACAATCAAGAAAGAAAACAGTCAGGAGGTCAACTTCAGAACCGATCTGGTTTTAATCGAATCTCCTCGCCGACTTAGGGTGGGAGACATCGTTGAAATTGGTCGGAGGCAGCGCTTCTCCCGTACCATCAAGTTCGTCCGCTGATCCACTGCCCTAGGCGCATCCTCGCGGATGCGCCTGTACTTTTCTCCAAAAATATATGGTCTCTGCGTTTTCTCTTCTTAATAGTCGCGCACCCGGCACATATTTTTGGATTTGGAATTTAGAAAAAACCTCACCGCGGAACGTGGTGAGGTTGCAAATGGTTCGGCAGCACCCTAGAGATAGAATTGCTCTATCTGTTTCTTGAGTTGAAAAATATCCATCTCAATTTCCCGCAGCTTTCTGTTGTCTGTGTCGTTACGCCACCAATGAGTATCCAACAAGTAGAGACGAGCTCTTTCGAGATTTACGATCCGTTTCTTAATGCCGCGGATCCGCCAATGTCGAATCAATTTTTGGAACATAGATGATTCCTCTACAAAATCACACTAAGGCCATGATAGCAAATTCAACTTTATTTATCAAATCCAAAAATACGTGATTGAGGTAAGGAAATCTAATCCCGCATTGCGATCAAATGATTGCCCGCCTACGTTTTTGTGGCACAAAAACTTCGGCGAGGTTTAAGAAGGCGTAAAGCCCCCGACTTTTGTCGGGGGCTAACGCGCTTATAAAAAGCTTTTTAGTTGTCCCAATTTGTTTTGTTGCCCACCAGAATTTGCATTTTTGCAAAATTTCAGCGGGTCCGTATTCTCGCACGCGCCCACCATTTTGCCTCGCCATAGCCCTTCGATAAACTCAGGACGACGGCGGGGCATTGATGAACTCGTGCGAGGTACGTTCGACTTTACGTATTTCAATACGTAGTTTAATTGTTCCACGCACAGCTTCCGCTACGCGTGCCTTGTTACGACTTCTG
>JBBUGM010000028.1:0-17074 GCA_038077975.1 Patescibacteria group bacterium | reverse complement strand
ACTTTCAGTCGACCCAACAAAGAAGCCCCCGCACTTAAGTGCGGGGTGGTTTAGTCTATGTATAACACTCTATCCCTGCCGCCCGCTTTGCCGGAACCCAAGCGAGGCGAGCAGGCCACGGGATACTTGCGGAAGATAACAAAAAACCGCGCTCAGAAGAGTGCGGTTATTTTTCTTTCAGTTTTTTTGCGTACTTCAACGTTATGCGGACATAGCTGCCGCCTGTGCCATAATAGCTACGCAGAGACATTTCTTTGTTTCTTCTCCAGCCGTGTTTCTTCAGGAAATTAGCTGTGCTCATGATCGCGTCTGCCCTGTTGAAGAGATCTTTGATACCGTCGCCGTCGCCGTCGCCGTCTTCGGCGAAGCGCAGGGAGATTGGCATGAATTGCGACAATCCTATTGCGCCGGCAGAAGATCCGGGAACCTCGAGACAATCCCTCCGTCCAATTTCTTTGCAATAGACGGCGAGCGCAACGAGATTACTTGCCTGGCTTCGCCAGCGTATCCAGACCAAGTTATGATAGAGAACATTGAAGGCGGAGAAGTTCCCCAAACATTTGCCGAGATCGGTTTCTATCCGGATTACGGCGACGATGTATTGAGGAGCAACGCAGCGTTCCGTCTCCGCCTTTCTCAGAGCAACGCTGTTATTTTCGAGAAATTCCTTCCCGCGAAGGATGGATTCATCCGACATCATGTTCGTTTCGAGTTCTTCCCATGTGACAGGTGCGCAATCAGGAGAAGCGATCGTCGGCTCCATCCGGGTGAGCAGGCGTTTATCATTAAAGAGGATATCAACTTCGTCTTGGGTGAGCCCCTTTTTGAGGAGCTGTTTTTTTACATAGTTGATGCGATATTGGGGAACGGGCGGTGGTTTTACGTGCGGAGCCGGCGTTCCTGCAAGCGCAAGAAACAGCGTGGCTTCTGCGAGCATATACGCTCCTTTTTGATTTGCTATTTTTAATGATAAGTATTTGAGATAATTTACTCAACACCCAGCATAGATGCTGATTAACGCTGATACGGGCGGCTCTACGTTTTGGTAATAAAATAGTGCCGGCTACGATTGCCGCCCGGCGCTGATAAACGCTGAAATAATGAAAAGTTTCAAGCAAAAAGTATATAACGTTGTCCGCCGCATCCCGCGCGGCAAGGTTTTGACGTACAAGGAGGTCGCGCGGCGGGCGGGCTCTCCGCGCGCCTACCGCGCCGTGGGCAATGTTTTGAACAAAAATCGTGATCCGAAAGTTCCGTGCCACAGGGTTATTCGCTCGGATGGCAGTGTGGGTGGTTATGCGAGCGGGACGAGAAAGAAGGTGGCGATTTTGAAGAAAGAAGGCGCTATTTGACTTTAATGCGTGCTTTGTGCTATCATCTAGTCAGGAAATTGCGCAATGTGTTTATGGAGGAAGATATGGCAATAGGCGGAAACGGGCTTTTTGCGCTTAGGTCGCAGTATCTCAATCTGTTGACGGCTGTTCTCGGCGATCTCGACAAAAATGGCCTTACTGATCTTGCGTTGCTGCAAGTTTTCAATTCGGCCGGAGAAGCGCTCCAAAAGACGAGCGGCTATCAAGAAGATCGAGAGCTTGTTGAGCTCACTGAAGCTACCAATGAGTTTTTGGCTATCGTCATAAGATCGATGAGACAGGATGGCGAACATTCGAAAGGACTCAGAAAACGCATTAACGAACTTCTTACTAAGTTAGTAGACGTGTCATATCATCCAGTCTAGTTTGCAATTATAGCGGCGCGATAACATCAAGCCGCTTTTTGTTTTACAATTATTTTATGCCTGTAAAAAAGATTGCCTTGTCATCGGTCATAATTATCGTCATTGTATTTGCCACATGGGCAGGTATTTTTTATTGGCAAAATTTGCGCGGTTTTCTGCCGGGTTTTCTTTCTCCGTCGCAGGATATTGTTGAATCCATCAACACGACCGGGATGCCGCTTAAGCTGCCGCCCGGTTTTGGCATCGAAATTTTTGCGAAAGACCTGCCCGGTGTGAGGGTTCTGCCAACAAGGATGTCGTTCTCCTAATACATGTCGAATGCGTTTAGCTAGGAGGAGGACCCTTGACGAATTCCTTCTCTACGACATCGCTGATTGTCCCGTCAGGTGCTATAAATCCGGCAATTTCTTTGCCATAAAATTTCGATGTGGAAATTCTGATGGTAAATGTGTATCCGTCGCTGGCAGGATACAGCTGGATTGCCTTCAATCTGTTAAATTCCGCGACCACGGCCGCCTTGTCTTCATAACTCCAATAGAAATTCCAAGATAAACCGAGATGTTTTGTTATAACTCCGAAAGCATCGCTTGCCTGCGCCGTTGGGAATATTGCCAGAACTGCTTCTTTGAGAATTTTTTCTGCATCCGCACCCCAAACCGGCGAAGAATATATTTGCCCCGCCAAAGTCTTTCCGAACTTATCCTCTATCATGTACTTTAGTTCGGCCGAAACTGCGGTTTCTTTCGAAAAATTATTTATCAAACTTGCCACCCACCATGTTTCCGCCGTAATCTGAGATTGAGTCTGTAGGTCGGATACTGAGGGCTGCTGCAGAGATTTATTGCTGGATGAGTAAAAATATAAAACCCCCACACTTACTATTAGAATGGTTATAATGCCGCCAATAATGCCGCCAAAAAGTGATTTCATAAACGTTATTAACATAATAACATACTCGATATGAGAAAAGTTTTGATCTTTGTTGTAGCCATTATCGCAATGGTCGCAGTTTGGGGCAGTATTTTTTATTGGCAAAATTTACGCGGTAGCGAGGCCTCAATAAGAAGCTTTGAAGATTGCATAGCGGCCGGATATCCGGTCGCGGAATCTTATCCGAGGCAATGCCGTGTTCCCGGCGGTGAAAATTTTATGGAAAATATCGGTAACGAACTTGAAAAGACGGACCTCATCCGGCTTAACTCACCGCGTCCGAACACGGTTATTGCGAGTCCGCTTGTCGTTGAGGGTGAAGCGCGCGGGTATTGGTTTTTCGAGGCGTCATTCCCTGTGCGTGTCTTGGACGGCGATGGCAGGGAGCTTGGAGTTGGAGTTGCGCAGGCGCAAGTTGACCCCGCCGATAGCGGGGCAAGCTGGATGACGGAGGATTTCGTACCTTTTCGGGCAACGGTTGAGTTTAAGACGCCGCAGTTTGCAGCGGGAACTTTGGTTTTAGAGAAAGATAATCCTTCCGGGTTACCGGAGTATGTGGACGAACTCCGCGTGCCGATAAAATTTAATCTCGAAAAAGTGATCAGTATTCCATACGAACCGGGCAGGGGAAGGAAACGCCCGCCGGAGGGAGTGTGTCGGCCTACCGGCTGTAGCGGCGAGATTTGCGCGGACAAGGACACGCCGCAGTTTTCGATTTGTCTATGGAGACCGGAGTATATTTGCTACCGCGATGCCACCTGTGAGCGTCAAGCGGATGGCGCATGTGGCTGGACGCAAACGCCGGAACTTGTAAGTTGCGTGGAAAAAGCTAGGGCAGGGGAGTAAAAAATAAGAAGAGGACCCAACCTTGCGGTTGGGCCCTTGGTGATGCTCTTACTGTCGCCGACTAAGTGCAGTTGAGGGTGGCGAACGCTGCAACTTCTTCGGTGTACAGTTTTTCGTCGTAGCCGGCTTCGTCTTCATCTCCCGTGTCGTCCACGACGCAATCAATGGCATAGTTCACCCGTGGGTCGTCCGTGGTTTTCGGCCAATCGTTCAGGCCGTTGACCGATTCCACCAACTTCCGCAGATCTTCGGTGGTAAACTGGCCACCAGCGATCTCGGTTTTGGGAGCGCCTCCGACGGCGTCGATGAACTTTGACATCTGCTCGTCCGTGAAATTGTGGACTTGCATTTCTCACCTCCTTAGCTGAATTGAAGCACTGCAACTTACTAGCATAAAGTATAGCAGAAAACAAGGTTTTTGTCAAATCGGCCCGCAAGCCATTGTGGAGTATTGATGGATTGATATAAAATTTATAAAATACATAAATCACGAAAATGCATAAAAATTTCAATGATATCCAAAAGCGCCACGAAGCGTGTTTTGCCGTGTGCAGCCCCACCCGCCTCAAAATTATTGCTTATTTAAGGTCTAATCCCGCGGGCTCGACCGTGAGGGAAATTGCGAGGAAACTGGGATTTTCCATGTCCCGCACTTCTCATCAGCTCGCGATTCTGAAGAAGCACAACGTTACGGAAGCGGTAAGGAAGGGGCGGGAGAAGATTTACAGCATTTCCGACAGCCGTGTTAGGGCATATTTGCCCTGCTGGTATTTAGCTGGCAACTAAGGCCTGGGTTCATGGCTATCCCCACGGGTGCTTTTTGGTTTGCTATATTGAATAAATTAGTTGAAATAACCTTCAAGTAGTTTTCTTCTTTGACAAGGTTTGGTACAGCACATCGACTCCGGTAGTTGCGACATCGAGCACACCGAGCGTTGAGTCATCGAGTTTGGTTTTGAGCCATGACTTGATGCTCTCCGGCCTCATGGCTTCGAGCATGTACTACTACGTTGTTTCGTCCGCGGATGCTTCCGGCAACAGTGCGATGTCGAGTGAGTCATCTTTCGTTACCGGAGAATAACAATTTCTTGCGGAACAAAATCAAAAACTGCCCTCTTGGGCAGTTTTTGATTGGCAAAAGAAATGCGCCACGCAAAAGCGCGGCGCATGTAATGAGATTCATTTCTTGCGGCGGAGATATCTGTAGTACCAAATCAGCTTTCCATTGAGGAGATGCTTGACCACGTCTTTCATTTCGAGAGTTTCCCAGTCGATGTAGTTTACGATTTTCCCCACAACCATCCCATCTCTGTTGATCAGGAAAGTCGTTGGATAGGCCATGCCCTCGTCAAAGGCGTTGGTCGTTTTTCCCACAGAATACTTGCCCCACTCCTCGGATGTTTTTTCGATGAGGTCATCGTCAAGTAGTACTGGAAAATCCCATCGATATTTACTGACAAAAGCTGCAAATGCGCCATTGTCGTCAAGGTGCGAACTGCTGATCGCGAGAACGACAATTTCCGGATGTTTTTTCGCGAGCTTGCGCAGAGATGGAGCTTCCCAGCGACATGGCGGGCATCCAGCATAGCAGAAATTGATTACGACGGGTTTCCCGCGAAAATCACCCAGATTAACGACTTTTCCAGTCCTGAAATCCTTTAATGCGAAGTTCGGTGCCGGAAAGGGTTCATTTTCCGCCCCTGATGCGGTTGCCGCAGAAAGAGCGCAGAATAAAGCGAGCGCAAGCACAGGCAGTTTTTTCTTCAATTTTTTCTCCCTCAAAAGTGATTACAAGCTGGTTGTATACTAACATATTTAATTTTTTATGTCAAATCTAAAGTTATATTTTTTCTTCGCCCACTCTTTTGCATAATCCACCCCGATTCTTGGTCCGCGCTTGATTTGCGAGGATTTTATTTTCATGTCCCGATCTTCGAACCATAAACCTGTTTGGCGGCTGGCGATTTTGCCGTTGAAACGCTTGCCGATTTTTAGAAACTTGGTCAGTTTCGCCGGGCCGCTGATTGACCTCTGACCTCTGACATCTGATATCTGACTTTGCGCGACGCCCGCGCGAATAAGGACCGCCGAAGGGTAATCCTTTTTATCGGTCACTACGTTCAGCATCCAGTGCATTCCATAAGTGAAATAAACGTAAAACCGCCCTGCCTCGCCGAACATCACCTCCGTCCGCGGTGTTCTGCCGCGCGAGGCGTGCGAGGCCAAGTCGTGCGGACCGATATATGCCTCGGTTTCCGTAATCATGATAGCCGCTACGCGGCTCGCGGACTTACGCTGACTGGACGCTGACTTACGCGGACGGCGGCGCACCAAAAATTTCCCAAGAAGTTCTTTGGCAATTTTAAGCGCCGGACGATTAAAAAATTTTTGATTTAAGCTTTTGTTCATCTTGTCATGATAACAAAAAACCGCGCTCTCCAGAGCGCGGTTATTCACTTTTTGAAGAAGTATTCCTTTCGGGAAATCAGTTCATATTTTTTCTGGAAGGGAGGCCATTTCGACCTCGGATTGTGCTTGAGCTCAACCCTTATCTTGCGCAAGCCGATTTTTTCAAGATCCACCGGAGCGTAAAAAATGGAATAAGTATTTTTCAGCCGGAATAGGATTTGCAGGAGAGAAGGAGAAGGATCTTTTTTGCCTCGCGCATCGATTATTTGGCCACCCGTTTCTTGAGCCAACCTCCTTACGAAGCGCATTCCTGGCGGCGCTGGGGCGTTATTATTTTCGTACCTATTTTTTCCGATTCTCACATTATAAACGGACACTTCGCTTTCTACTGCGAGTTTTGTAGTCCGCTTCGCTTCCGCGTTCGTAATGTTAATCTCTTTCGCCGTGCCGTCATTTTGCATCAAGACATACCCGTCTTCGTTGTCGGAGATGAGAATGATAACTTTTCTTTTGTGACCACGGACGTCGCGAAGTACGTTTATTGCCAAAGTAATGCCAGCATTAAGGCTCGTGCCGCCTTCGGTGTTTTCCATCCTTCGGAGCGTCGCCTCCAATGAATTTTTCTGATTTCCCGCTTCCATCTTTGCCGTGAGCGGGTATATGGTTCTCGCGGTGTGGTCAAATCCGACAACGGCGACTTCGTCCTCGGCCGAAAGCAGATCAAGAATGCTTCGAGAAGCGTTTCGGGCGTCCTCAAATACGCGTTTAGTGCTGCCGCTTTGGTCGACGACCACGGCAATTGACAACGGATAATTGTCCAAAACAGATTTTATTTCCTGCGGGACGCCGTCTTCACAAACTTCAAAATCGTTTTTTGTGAGTCCTGGTACGGGTTTTCCTTTGTGAAGGACGTGGACGTCTACCCTTACCTGTTCGACATAAATTTCGAGAGCATCTGGTTGAGTTTCTTGCGCCGAGAGTTTGTGGGGCGAAAGCCACGCAAAGAACAGGAGAAAGGTCGTTGCAAGCGCTGTTGTTTTCCGCATCGCGTCGCACTCCGTTTTCGTTGAGCTAAGTCCAGTATAGGCGAATTATGCTTTTCTTGCAAATGTTTGCCAATTAAAAATCGAACAGCGATAATTTCCTTATGGTTGAAGCTACAAATTTGCTTTTGCTGCGTCTTAAAAAACGCGCGCGAAAAATTATCGCCGAGCTCAAAAAACTTTTTCCGAAAACGAAGATCGCGCTCAATTATTCTAATAACTGGGAACTTTACGTTGCCGTGGTTCTCTCCGCCCAGTGCACGGACAAAAAAGTGAACGAGGTTACGGAAAAATTGTTCAAAAAATATCGGAAACTGGATGACTATGTCCGCGCCCGTCAGAGCGAGTTCGAACAAGACATAAAATCAACCGGATTTTATCGCAATAAGGCGAAGAGTATTTTGACGGCCGCGAAAGTAGTAAAAAACCGTTTCGGCGAGAAATTGCCGCGCACGATGGCGGAGATGCTCACAATTCCCGGCGTCGGCCGCAAATCCGCGAACGTAATTTTGGGCAATGCTTATGGAGTCGTGGAGGGGATTGCCGTGGACACTCACGTCCGCCGTCTTTCACGCCTTTTAGGCCTCACGCGCGAAAATGATCCCGTGAAAATCGAACGCGATTTAATGCAAATTGTGCCAAAGAAGGAATGGTTTAAATTTACTTATTTGCTCATTGATTATGGAAGGAAATATTGCACCGCGCGAAGGCATGAGCACAAAAATTGTCCATTGAGCAATCTTTTGTAAGTTCCCTTGACACACATAAAATTTTATGCTAGTATTATGTCAGCATCCGGATTTCGGATGAAATCAAAGAGGCGGACGCCTCAGGAGGTAAGAACAATGGGACTCTTTCGCAAGAAGGGAATGGCAGAAGAAATAGTCGATGAGCGTGAGCGTCATGTATCTCAGACGCGCAGGCTGATTGACAACGACTTTCCATGGCTGTGGGCCGTACAACCGATCTGGATTCCATATTCGGACAAACCACGAGTTACGCAGGATCTTTCTGCGCTTGGGAATATCATTTCGACCCTAGCGTCTTTAGCGAGAGAAGACTTTGGGATTTGGATCGCCTTGGGGAATTCACACGAGGGTATTGGCGGCGTCTGGAAAGTTGCCAGAGTAGAGGCCAAGGTTGCGGGCGCTTGTTGGGCCCAAGAAGTGATGCGCTCAATTTGCTGCGGGAGTCTGTGGTATGTTGTGACGGTCGTCGACAACAATGTCACAGTTTACCGTCATGGTGAAGGCCACTATGCAATAGAGCAATTTGTCGAAGGCATCGCCTCAACCTTTGAAGCAACGAACAATGACGCTCCTCGCGTATCGCGGTACTCTGAGTTTTCCTCCGTCGAATCTTCTATTTAGCTTGTGCGTTTCGCGCGCTGCCTAACCCGTAGCGCGCTTTTCTTTTTTGTATTTTTAATTTAAACTCTGATTACATACCCCTATGGTGGCGAGCCGCGGGGGATTTCACGCGTTATGACAAATAAATTTCAAATAATTTCAAAGGATAAACCGTCCGGAGACCAACCCGCGGCGATTAAGTCGCTTGTTTCGGGTTTGGAAAAAGGATATGGGCACCAGACGCTTTTGGGCGTGACGGGTTCTGGAAAGACATTCACCGTCGCGAACGTCATCGAGCAGTGGCAAAAGCCGACCTTGGTTATCGCGCACAACAAAACCTTGGCGGCACAGCTTTGCAATGAATTCCGCGAACTTTTTCCAAACAATTCCGTGAATTATTTTGTTTCCTACTACGACTACTACCAGCCAGAGGCCTACATTCCGACATCGGATACGTACATCGACAAGGAAGCGCTGATCAACGACGAAATCGATAAGCTTCGCCACGCGGCGACGACCGCGCTTTTAACGCGCAAAGACGTCATCATTGTTGCTTCCGTTTCCTGCATCTATGGCCTCGGCGCGCCAGAGGTTTACGCCGAGAATATTTTTCATTTTAAGGTCGGTAGCCGAGTAGACCGAAAAACTTTTGCCCGCAAACTCGTCGAGCTCCAATTTTCGCGTACTAATGCCGATTTAAAGCGCGGCACGTACCGTCTGCGCGGCGACAATTGGGAAATCATGCCGCCGGACAGGGAAGTTATCTACAATTTCGAAATAAAGGGAGGCCACATCGCGAGGATTTATGAAGTTGATCCCGTGCGTGGATTCATGCCGGGCAAAACCCCGACATTGCCCGAGATCTACATCGCGCCGGCAAAGCATTTCATTACGCCTCCGGCCGCCCGCGAACACGCGATAATCGCCATCAAGGAAGAACTTAAAGAGCGCCTCAAATTTTTCGAAAAGAACAAGAAGTTCCTTGAAGCAGAGCGGCTTGAGCGCAGGACGAAGTTCGACATCGCGATGATGCGCGAAGTTGGCTATTGCCACGGCATCGAGAATTACTCGCGGCATCTTTCCGGGCGCACCCCCGGCGAACCACCCGACACATTGTTGGATTATTTTCCCGGTAGTATCGGCGTAAATCAGCGTTCTAATCAGCGAAAATCAGCGTCGTCAGAAAGAGCCGACTTTCTGACGATAATTGATGAATCGCACATGACCGTGCCGCAGATCCAGGGCATGTATGCGGGGGACAGGTCGCGCAAAGAAACTCTCATCGAATATGGCTTCCGCTTGCCCTCCGCGATCGACAACCGGCCGCTTAAGTTCGAGGAATTTTCGAAAAAGATCGGAAAGGTTATATATACGTCGGCAACACCCAGTCCTTATGAGAAAAAAATCAGTTCGCAGATCGTCGAGCAGATCATCCGTCCGACCGGGCTTGTCGATCCGAAGATAACGATGAGGCCCGCAAGAGGCCAGATCGAGGACCTTATCCCGCGCATAGAGGAAAGAGTGAAAAGAAAGGAAAGGATATTGGTCACGACTTTGACGAAAAAGATGGCGGAGGATTTGGCGGCGTATCTCCGCGAGTACGGACGGATGCGGGCGCAGTCATTGCGAGGAGCGAAGCGACGTGGCAATCCCGAAAGATTCCTCGCTAGTGCTCGGAATGACATTAAAGTGGAATATCTCCACAGTGACGTTAAAACTCTGGAGCGCATAAGGATTCTCACCGACCTTCGTAAAGGGAAATTCGATGTCCTCGTTGGCGTGAATCTTTTGCGGGAAGGCCTCGATTTACCGGAGGTTTCCCTTGTCGCGATCCTCGATGCTGATAAAGAAGGATTTCTGCGCAGTGAGACGTCACTCATCCAGACCATCGGCCGCGCGGCGCGTAACGTTGCCGGCGAGGTTTTGATCTACGCGGACCAGATCACGGGTTCGATCCGCCGCGCGACGGGCGAAACCGAACGCCGACGCGCGCTTCAGATCGAATACAACGCGAAGCACGGCATCACGCCGAAGACGATCGTCAAGAAAATATCGAGCATTTTGCCGGACGTGGATGAACTTTTGAAACTCGAAATGAAACCGGTGCCAAAATCGGAAACCGCTCTCAAAAAACTGATAGCGGAAAAAGAGCGTGAAATGAAAGAATCGGCAAGGATGTTAGATTTCGAACTCGCGGCGATCCTGCGAGACGAAATTAAGGAGTTGTATAAAAATTTGAAATCAAGATACAAGCAAAAAACAGATTAATTGCAGTGCTGTGCGATCTTGCACGGTAACTTTCGCTATATTGGCGAGTTGTTGTATGGAACCATTCGCTCGAATGGTGGAATGAAACGAAAATATGTGCTAGGATGTTTGCTATAGTCATAATATGCGAGATATTGAAAAAACTTTGAAAGCGTTGGCTAATCGGCGGAGGTTGGCGATTTTGAGCTATCTTAAAAAGAATGGCGACACTTCGGTAGGGGAAATTGCCCGTGAAATTAGATCCTCATTCAAAGCGACATCAAAGCATCTAGGAGTTTTGTTGGGCGCCGATATTGTCGAAAAAGATCAGAAAGGATTTGAAGTGCATTATCGACTTGCCGCTTCTCAAAAACCGGCCGCGAGCAGAATTATAGGTTTGCTTTAGTTAGTTTGCATCCCTGCTTTTCGGACTAATTTTTCTTTCTTATATCTCATGGAACCATTCGCGCGAATGGTAGAATGGGATAATCTGGCATCTGTGATTGCCGTTTTGCGCGCTTTTTGTTTAGAGAGAGGTGTTTAATCAGGGAATTTGAGAGAGAAAAGCTCCGAGCCGCTCAAGAAATAAAGCGAATTTTTCGCGGTGCCGTATTTTACGTTGCCGGAATCCGCCGCCTCGATGACATTCAAAAGGGGATTGTCGTTCAGGTCAAGGAAGGTTGTTTTATCCGCGTAGACCAGAAAAAGGTGGCTCATGTCCTTATACCAAATCACATCACGAACTTCGCCGATATTCGGCAAATTGAAACGATAGTAATTTTTTCCGTCGAGCGCGGACATTTCGAGCGAATCGTTCTTGATTGCGGCGATAGACGCTCCGTCGCCCGAAGGAACGAAAACTCTCACTTCATCGGCAAACTTGCGCAATGACCCATCCTTGCGATCAAAGAGATACAGGACACCATTTTCCTGCAGGGCCATAAGCGAGTTGTCATCCAGCCAAACAAGGTTTAAGCTCCGCCCTTCGAGAGCGGGAGATTCTTTTTGTATTCTTTCAAGCGACTTGTCGTAAACGGTTAAAGTCGAAGCATCGGTCCGTTCATTCCATTTTGACCAAGCGATATACGACCGCGACGTGGCTACTCCATCACCGAACTGAAAATTTCCGGCTTGGGCGATACGGGTAGCGCTCACTCTTTCCGTATCGAAAAGATATATCTCTCTCGGACCACCGACGATCAGATGCCTTCTGTCATATTGATCAACCGCGACTTTCGCGTTCCATAAAAATCCCATCTCCCGAAGCGCGACAGAAACGTTTAACAAAACGTTTTTATCGGGCGAGTACCATAAATATTCGCCGCGTTCGTTCTTTAAAAGTATCCGGCTTGCGTCTTCGGTCCAAGCGATCGCCTCGCCTCGCCCTATTTTTTGTTCGCCCAAGAAAAGTTCGCCGTTAATTTTTTGGCGCAAAATGTTTTCAGGCAAGATCCAAAAATTGGAGGTACTGGTCGCGGCGATTTCCGCATGCTCCGGAACGAGCACGGCGTTTTTTACCTCGGTAACTAGGGTAGGCGAGACACCGATGCTTCCGCGCCAGTTCTTGTAGCCGTCGGCCTTAAGGGATAAGGTGTAATTTTTCGGAAAAAGATCGCCGACAAGCGTTCCGCTTTGAAAAAATCCGGATCTATTTTTTACAGACGTTTCGTCGAGAAATATTTGGGCGTTTTCCGGAAAACTTCTTATGAAGATCGCGCCAACTTTGGTGAAGCGCAAGTGCTCAAAGTCCAGCCGCCAGCCCTGGACGTACAAGACCAGAGTTATCCCCAGCGCAAAAAAAACGGCCGTAAAGGCATACATTAATTGCCGGCGCTTTCTTAATGTCATGGTTCAAAAGGTTTGAGGTGTTAGGTTTTAGTAATGATAACAATCCCCTAAAACCTAAAAACTATAACCTAAAACCTCCTAATGTGCTATAATTAAATTAATCTCGCATGAGATTCCGGATCAAACAATCAATCTAGGGAGAGTGACCGCTACAGATCTCTGGTTCGTCCAGGATGCCGTAGATACACCTTTCCCACTTGGCTCATGGCCGGGATTGATCTCTGCGGGATTACTAAAGAGGCCACACGGCCTTTTTCGTTTTCCTTGCTGGCTCAAGAACTTGCAAAACCTATCATTTATCGAGATAATAATCCCAGAACTTTCGCATTGAGACACAGGAGAGGAAATGAACATTATTCTGCGCAAGGGAACACGAGTAAGGATTTTGATGGATTTGCGAAAAGGAGGTTCGGCAAGAGGAAGAACAGCCAAGCTTGTAGGATATGACGATTGTGGCGGTTGGATTTTGTTTTCGGAGAACAGAGTAGCAACACGTGAGTCGCATGATTTACCTCGGGGGTATATTGAATGGAATCCTGCCAAAGAAAAATTTCCTGGCAAGCAGTGCGGCATGCGCGCTGGAAATCCTATTTTCACTCTTGATGATAATTCAGAGATACGTGGCAGTGAATGTTACTGGCGGCCAATCAACGAGAAAACGCACAAACGCTTGCTCAAATCCATTTCTGAACTAACTGGTATTCCAGAGAAAGTTCTCGAAGCACAAACAAAGGGTTTCGAAGAAATTGCAAATGGCCATTCTCTCAACGCTAAGGAAGCCACTGCTTTTTTGAGGCGCTCGCTTCGAAACAAAAAGAAATAGATATTAGCCCCGGCTTCGGTCGGGGCTTGTTGTTCTCGATTCCCGTTCCTAATACCAAGACGGAAACTTTCAGTTTTTGAGAAGCTATCGGAGGCGGCAAAAGCTTGGTCTTTTACGGAGTAAAAGTTTTGGCGCCGAGATGCAGGCACGCACTGTTGCTGGAACAGTGCGATGCAGGTTCTCAAAAATTGAAAGTTGTAGTCCGTCGGGCCGCCGGGAATCCCCGCCTGCGCCGACTCGCCTCGATTCACGGGCGAAGCGTGGGCTCCGGCGGGCAGGGAACCCGGTCTACCCACGCACCAGAGCGAAGCTCGGTGCGGGGTAGGCATGCACCCTTCACCCGCCCACCTTTTTCTGTTTGTCAGGCCACCCGGAATCGAACCGGGGCTATACCCACCCCAAGGGTACGGACTACCACTATCCGATGGCCTGGTTGAAAAGGTGGGCGGGCAAGTGCATGCGCCTGCCCCGCAGTGAAATTGCGATTTAACAATAGCTGAAAGCATTCGCAATTTCTACTGTCGGGGTACTACCGGCCCGCTTCGCCGGAGCTACAGCGAGGCGAGTATACTACGGCCCGTTCCTTTACTCGACGAGTTCCGACGATTTGCGCCCACCGATCTTATTCGCTTCCATGATTATCGCGTGGCAGACCATATCTTCGCCGGCTTCCTTGAAATCTTTTTCTAGGTCTGACCATTCCTCCGTTTCCGACTTCTCGCGTTCGATACTATCTATAATCTCTAAAACTCTTGTATAAGCACTCACGACTTTTTTGCGCTTTGCCTCATCGACGATAACTTTTCCCGCGTAATCACGAAAATTTTCAAGTTGCGCGCGGATCTCGAAAATTATTTTCATTTGCATCGGGTGATGGGCGATTTGCTTGCCGATTTGTTCCAGGTCGTGTCCACGTTCTTTTACTTTGGCTTTTTCGCCAGCAGCAGCGAGGCGCTGAATGTCCGTTCGGGTTCTCTTGAATTTCAGAATCAAGTCGACTATCTCAGTCATCGTTCGGTGGTCTGCTCCAATGACCACCCCCGGGACAAATTTCAGTTCTCCGCGAAAGTCCGGCGAATTAAAGTATTTTACGCGGGATAGCCACCCGTTTTCGATGGACTCTTTTATGGAAGCGAATTTTTTCTCGAGATCGTCGCTTTTTGTGATGTCGATTTTAAGCGCAACCACACCTTTCCTTTGCGGAAATTCCACTACGCTGTCCACTCCTCCGATTATGTCGTCGTAGCGCGATGGTCGGACTACCGTTGTGTCGGCTCCGAGCCAGCCACCTTCCTCTATTCCAAAATTGGTAATCGCTTCAAAAAGCTCCCTTCTCTGTTTCCTCGTAGCTTCAATGGGATCTTCCTCTTCTTTCCGAAATCTTGCTTCGTATACCGCAACTTTTTCGCGATCCGCCGCAATTGTTCCCTCTCCATAAAGGTCTCCGAAATCTTCGATTTTGATCGCCTTGAGCTTGTTCTCGGGAACGAGTATTTTATAAAGCGCTTCTTCCGCCTCGGACAATCTGTCCGGGCGGTTTTCGAATGGTTGTTCCGGCGAGAACCGTGCCATTATTTTTTTGTTTTGCTTTTCTTGCTAAGCCCTTTAAGGCACTGCGTACAGATCTTCATGCGCTCGCCCTGAACACGGGCCCACTGAATGTTGGGATATTTTCTGGACCAGTTCACCGGATTATAGTGGCCGCGAAGCAGGCGGCGCGAGCCGCCCATCTTGGAGCCCTTTTTACATAGTGCACAGCTTCTCATAAACGTAATACCAATATACTAATGCGTGCGAATGATACTAATGGCGCTTTAGCGCAACATACTAATAAACTAATTCGTATATTTGCATTATTGAGCTACAGCGACATTCGCAGTATTAGTATGAATTCGCAGATTAGCATTACATTACTCGACTTTGACTCTTAATTTTTTTTGCTTTTTCCTGTTTATCTTCGGGAGCACGATGGTGAGGATGCCGTTCCTGAAACTTACTTGCGCGTTTTCCGGGTCAACTTCCTGCGGCAGTATCACCGCCCGTGAAAATCTTCCCCAATAACACTCTTGGTAAAAATAATCACTGCCCCTCGACTCCTCGGCGCGCCTTCGCTCGCCTTTGATCGTCACGGAGTCGTGGGTCACCGTGATGTCCATATCTTCCGGCTTCACGCCGGCAATGGCGGATTCAATTATTATGTCGCTCGGGGTTTGGTAAACGTCGATGGCAAGCTGTCCCTCGGCCTCGCCCTCTTCATATTTCGGGGCGGTTGCCGCCTTGTGGACGGGAATCGCGCGCGTAGCGGTTGCCGCGGGCGCAACTTCGGCCTTAGCAAGTCCGACGCCGAATTCGGACTCGGCCGACGATTTTTCCTTTACCAATTCTTCGAAGAATTTTTCGTCATCCATTGTATGGGTATTATGCTAATCAACGAATTTCATGCCAATAATGCGAATTGCTAATGGACTTCATTCGCAATTTGCAGATTAGCATTACATTTGCATATTGGCATCATATAATGCGTCCTTTTAATTTCTCGAAATCTCCGAGGACGAAGAAAGCGATAACTATGAGGAAGAGGATCGAATATATCACACTGCCTTCGAAGCTTATTATAAGGTAATTGAAAAATCCATGCAAGAGGGTGGCAAAGGCCAAGCCATAGAGTATGTATTTTTTGGACATGAATTTTCTTATGCCGATCGCCCAAAAGTAGCCGACCAAGGCCGAGGTCAAGGCGTGAAGCAGTGTGGCGCCGACGAAGCGCAGGGTGCTTGTCGTAAACGCGTTCGATAAAAGCGCGAGCTGTCCGCCGCTTCCGCCTCCGCTTACCGCGCCAAGATTTTCTACCGTGGCGAAGCCCAAGGCCGCAACGACCATATAGATCATCGCGTCAACCGGTTCGTCGAACGCCGGATTTTTGTGGATGCTCCAGTATGCCGCGAGAAATTTGATCGCTTCTTCGACGAAGGCGAGAATGACAAACGAAAGGAAAATGAAGCTTTGGAATTTAAGAAGTCCGAAAGTGGAATTGAGGAATATTTGGATAATAAGCGCGAAAGCCGCCCCCGCCGCTCCCGCAAGGAAGGTCTTCAAAATCAGTCGCTTCGGTTCCTGGTGCGCGTCTTCCTGGAGAAAGAAAAAGAGCCATGCAAAGCCGGGCAGAAGTCCGAGGACGATGGTAATAATGCTCATACTCTTTTGATAATTCTAACAAATGCGAGTTTCTTGCCCCCGTAATGTTCCTGCGGTATATTGCAAGCAGTAGTTTGATAGGAGATTTCTGATGAGATGGAATCCGAAGGATTGGATACCCGAAAAACGGAGAGCGAAGATCGAAAAATCAAAATGGAATCCCAAGAATTGGATCCCGAAAACTAGGGCGAAAAAAATTCGCTGTGGTGTGACGATCGGCGTGTGGACTTTGTGCCTCGCCATCGCTTACTTCGGCGTGCCATGGTCCAATTTATGGCACTATACATTTCCGGATACGACGAGAGAAGAAGGCGCAGTTGAGATCACTTACGGCAAGTTACACGAACACATCAAGAACGGAGAAGCGAAAGAAAGCATCATCGTTTTTGACAGGGTTGCGTACGGCAAGCTGTCCGACGGCACAAAGTTTAGGGTAGTCCTTGGCGACCCCAATACGAATATCGCGATGCACATCGAGAGTTTGCGGCAAGTCGGCGGAGATGTCGGCTATTACGATCAAACCGCTGGGGAAGTCACAAAAAACATGGCACGGTTTGGGATTTCCGGTTTCTTTTTCGTTGCTTTGCTGATGGGTTGGTCTTTTTTCCTTCTGGTGGGACCTGGCAGTGATAGCGGTCGGAAAAAC
>JBBUGM010000027.1:0-50951 GCA_038077975.1 Patescibacteria group bacterium | reverse complement strand
TTGATGCTGAAAGCCTCGCGCTGAAAGCGCGGGGTTTCCATCTTGGAAAGGCAATAAATAACTGCGCCGCAAACGGCGCAGTTTTTGTTTGCAGTTTTGCGGTTATTCATTGATAATTGATAAATCATGATCCCGTTAGAGGCCGCTTCGCCTCGACGGAAACGCCAATGCAAAATCATGTTATTTTTTATATCGACAATTAGCAAGCAGAAAACGGCTTTGCCTGCGCGGCGAAGCGTTTCCTGCCTCTAACGGGATGACTCCCGTCCGAAACTTTTTTCTTTTCTTGTTCGTTGCCGGAGCGTTCGCGCTCGTCGCCGGCGTGCTCGCATTTTTTTACATCGCGAAAGCGTTGCCGACTATCGAAGAAATAACTTCGCGGCAGATCAGCCAATCAACAAAAATTTTTGACCGAGCGGGAGAAGTGCTTTTATACGAGGTCTCGAACGGACAAGAAAGAACTGTCGTGCCTTTGGCTGAGATGCCGCAATCCCTTAAAGACGCGACGATCGCGATTGAAGACCAGCGCTTTTACGAATCGCCCGCCTTCGATGCCAAGGCGATCGCGCGGGCGCTTTGGACAAATTTCAAAAATACCGGGAATCCCTTTTCCGGCCAAGGAGCGTCTACTATCACGCAACAGCTTTCGCGGAACGCTTTTTTAACTTCCGAGCGCACCCTCGTGAGAAAATTCAAGGAGTTGATACTCTCTGTCCGCATCTCCCGCTATTACACGAAGGATCAGATCCTTGAGCTTTATTTAAACGAGATCCCTTACGGCCCGACGATCTACGGCGTCGAGGCGGCGAGCGAAGCATATTTCGGAAAATCCGTGAAGGATATTTCTTTGGCGGAAGCCGCTATCCTTGCGGCGCTGCCGAAGGCGCCGAGTTATTATTCGCCTTGGGGTAGCCACGCAAGCGAACTTCTCTCGCGGCAAAAGCTTATCCTCGAAAAAATGCTTTCGTTGGAGAAAATTGACCAGGATAAATTCGACAAAGCGATGCATGAAAAGATCGATTTTCAGCCGCAGGATGAGGGACTTCGGGCTCCGCACTTCACTTTGGCCGTGCGCGATCAGCTTGTGCAAAAATATGGCGAAAACCTTGTCGCGGCAGGTGGGCTAAGGGTGCTTACAACCCTCGACTGGGAGCTCCAGCAGGTAGCGGAAATGGTCGTGAAGGAAGGCGCGGGAGAGAATGACCGCCTCTATAACGGCAGAAACGCCTCTCTTGTGGCCGAGGACCCGAAAACCGGAGAAATATTGGCGCTTGTGGGCTCCCGGGATTATTTTGCTACAACATCGCTTCCTGAAGGCTGTACGCCAGGAGCGACCTGCCAGTTCGAACCGAATTTTAATGTCGCTATCCAGGGTCTGCGCCAACCGGGATCCGCCTTGAAACCTTTTGTTTACATGACAGCTTTCGATAAGGGCTATACGCCTGACACAGTCGTCTTCGATGTGCCAACAGAATTTGCCGCGAACAATCCCGTTTGTCCGCCGATCGTTAATTTCGAAAATTTTGACCCCAACTGCTTCCACCCGGAAAACTTCGATGAACAATTCCGCGGCCCCGTGACCCTGCGACAGGCACTCGGCCAATCGATCAACATTCCTGCAGTGAAGATGCTTTACCTTGCGGGACTCCGCGACGTAGTCGAAAACGCTAACGAGCTTGGGCTCGACACGTTGACCAGTCCCGATCTATACGGCCTATCGTTGGTTTTGGGAGGCGGAGCAGTGCGCCTTGCCGATCTTGTTGAAGCATATTCCGTTCTTGCCCAGGACGGCACTCACCGCGATCAAACGATGATACTGGAAGTCAGGGACTCCTCCGGGAACGTTCTTGAATCCCATGAACCGCAGGAGCAAGAAAAAAAGGTTGTTGCTACCCAGCCGGTGCGCCTTGTGAACAACATTCTTTCGGATACGGTCGTCCGCTCCGGACTTTTCCAAAGCAGTTTGTCTTTAACTATATTTCCCGAATACGACGTGGCGCTGAAGACAGGAACTTCGAACGACTACCGCGATGCCTGGGCAGTGGGATACACCCCTGCTTTTGTAGTCGGCGTCTGGGCCGGGAATAATGATAATTCGCCGATGCAAAGGCGCGGCTCGAGCTTGCTTGCGGCGATACCGATCTGGAGCAAATTCATGCGCGAGGCGATCAATAAATTCCCGAAAGAAACTTTCCCGCGGCCGGAGCCGATCGTACCTGCAAAACCTATCTTTGCCGGAGATTACCTCGCGAACAATCAAATCCGTTCGATACTCTACCATGTGAATAAAAACGACCTTTTGGGACCCGAGCCGGGAGCGGCGTCAACTGATCCGCAGTTCATTAACTGGGAAACAGGGATATTAACTTGGGCTCAAACAAATGTTCCTAATTTGCAACTTTATAACCAGCAATCAACTTCAAGCGCCGCCATTCCGGGCTTGGCTTTGCCGCCAAAAATAGAAATAAAATCTCCCACGGCGGGGAGTTTTGTCGGCAAGAGGATCCAAATAATAGCAGACCTTGCGGCGTCGAACAATCTCGATAAGGCGAATATTTACTGGAACGGCGTCCAACTCCAGGGGTTCGTTGTCAATGCCGGAAATGCTTTCACTCTAAATTGGCAGCTTGAACCGCAAATTTTCTCTCCGCAAAACCTTTTGGAGATAGAAGCTGTCGACGTTTACGGTCTTACCGCTAAAAAAAGCGTGGTGGTTTACGAACAGTAGGAGCGGCTATCGGTGTACGTTTTGGAAGCCCGTATCGCCAATCGTTTTTCGCTGTACGGTTTGGAAGTGAGTATCGTTATTCGTTGAAAGTTATTCTGGCTTCGAAACCGTACGCCGTAGGATGATATCCGAAACGGGCATCTCTAACGTACACCGTTTAACTCGCATCATGCGCTCGACACTGGCTTCAAAATATAGACGTAGGAACTGTCCCCCACTTGTTTCAACTCGGCCGGTTCGTTCTCTTTGTTTATTCCGAAAAATATCTCTTGCCCTTCAACGGCCTTCAGAGCGTCCATTAAATATCTCCAGTTAAAAATAATCTCATCGAGCTTGCCTTGGATCTTTGCCGGTAAAAGATATTTATTCTCCCCTACCGCCGGATCGGCAGAACTGATCTCTAAAACTTTTTTTCCTTCTTTTGATCTTATTTTGATCTCGCTGTTTTTCGTTCCAAATACGCCGACCAGCCTCAAAGCCGAAGTGAATTCCTGACGGTCAACAAGTACTTCGGTAATAAATTTTTTCGGTATGATCGCTTCATAATCGGGAAAATTTCCCTCAACTAAACGCGAAAGGAGTTCCAGTTGTTCTGTTTTGAAAAGCACTTGGCTGTCGTCATTGTAAATTTTTACGATGTCTTCGTCTTTTATGACACGGACAAATTCGTGGACCGTACGCAGCGGCACAAGAAAACTCGATCTATCTTTTTTGCTCGAATTGAACTGTTCTTTGTTTATTGTTGCTTCCGCCAGCCGGAAACTGTCCGTCGCGGCAAGTTTAAGTCCGTTCTCGAAGAAATTAAAGAAAATACTGTTCAGTTCCGGCCGGAGATCGGAAAATTGCGTGGCAACCAAAACCTTGGTTAAAGCGGTCTTTAAAACGTTGCCTTTTATCTCAATGTATTCAGAAGTGTCTTTTATTTTCGGGGTTATGGGAAAATCTTCCGCCGTTGTTCCCTGTATTTCAGCTTCATAATTATCGGTTGTGACTACTAATTTGTTGTCTTTTGTTTCGAGATTTATCCTTTCTGTTTGCAAATTATTAATGATTCCGGAAAAAATGCTTACAGGAATTGTTAGTTTTCCTTTTTCGATGATTTTTCCGGCTACCGAACAAGTAATAGCCAATTCTAAATTAGTCGTGATTATTTTTAATTTGCTATCGGTGGCTTCAAAAAGGACGTTTTTCAATATCGGCAAACTTAGGTTTTCCCTAGAAATTTTTTCTACGGAAGAAATGGCCTCTTTTAAATTATTTTTCACAGCGACTAATTTCATAACTATAATAAATAAGTATATATAAAATTATTGTTTTAGTTATTAGTAAGAGTTGTTTTTGTGGATAAGTTAAAATTATCCTTTCTTTAAATTCTTTTCGCTGCGCCTCTCTGTGTAAATGCGGTTAATTAGTTTTGTATATCGCCTCTCTAATAAGTAGTATCTTGTTATTTAGTCCGGGATTGCGATTGACCTCTTGGTTGATCTTTTCATAAGAATGGATAGCAGTCGTGTGATCTCTACCCATTTTTTCCCCAATATATGGATATGATAGCTCCAACATATCCCGAAGAAGATACATCGCTATCTGCCGCGGCAAAACAACTTCTTTCCTCCTATTGTGGCTAATAAGGTCATCAAGCGTGATATTGAAAAATTCAGCCACGGACTTAAGTATTTGCGTATCGGCGACCCTCTTTGCAGAGTTTTGTACAGATTTTTCTATGATTTCCGCGGCAAGTTTGACGCTAACCTCAAGATTCTTCTTTTCGGCAAAAAACAGTATCTTTTTTAACACCCCCTCAAGCTCTCTTACGTTTTTCTTAACTTTTTTAGCGATAAGGTCTATAACGTCGTCGCTTAGGTTCCTTTGGACCTCCTGGAGCTTGCTTTTCAATATAGCAACGCGCGTTTCATAGTCCGGGTAGCCGATATCCGCTATTAAACCCCCTTCAAAACGCGATCTTAAGCGTTCCTCAAGGGTGGGGATAGATTGTGGAGGCCTGTCGGAAGAGATGATAATTTGTTTATTGGCCTCGTAAAGGGCGTTGAAGGTGTGGAAGAACTCTTCCTCGGTCTTCTCTTTGCCACCGATGAACTGAATGTCGTCGATGATGAGAACGTCAACGTCCCTATATTTCTGCTTCATGTCCTCCATCCTCTTATTCTTAATTCCCCAAACGACATCGCTGACGAATTTTTCCGAAGGAACGTATCGCGGCTTTATTTTATTTTGATATTTTACTTTTATCTCGTTGCCGATAGCTTGCACCAAATGCGTTTTGCCGAGTCCTACTCCGCCGTAAACGAAGAAAGGATTATATTTTTTCCCGATGCTCTCCACGATCGCCGTTGCCGCGGCATACGCAAGCTCATTCGATGAACCGACGACGAATGAGCTTAAAAGATAACGAGGGTTCAAATTTGTCTCGGGGTCAACTCTGAATTCGACTTCAAATCCTTCCTCAAGCGGAGGAGTAGTAGTTGTCTGAAGTTTGGCAGCTGAAGGGGGGTTTTTACCCTCCACCGTGAATTCTAATTTTTTTGCCGAACTGTCCATATTTCGTAAGATGCCGAGAATATTTTTCTGATATTTGTTCGCAACCCATTCTTTTGCGAAGTTGTTCGGCAGCGCAACATAGAAAATGCCGTTCTTGCTGTCGACAAGGCGGCTGTTCTTGAGCCAAGTGGCAAAATTAGCCCTCGAAAGCTGAACTTCCATTTCTCCCAAGGTGGTTTGCCAAAGCTCTTCGAGGTTCATGATTTTACTTTTTAATTGATCCTAAGTTTTACCGCTTTCGTGTGCCCGCATCGGCACAAGAGTAGCTCGTAGAGATGCGAGTCCGTGAAACTATTTACCGGTCCTACGCGCGCTTTTTAAACAACAGAAATTTTTCTAATTTTTACACAAAACAAATATTTTGTGAAGCGCAAGAGGTGAAAGCCAATAGAAACGGGGCTTTTTTGAGTGGAACATCCTGTCGAACTTCCTTCACCTGCGATATTCTTGAAGTCAATAGATTAATTTTAGTTTTATTTCTCTCACGGTCAAAAGGAAAAAAGACGCTTTTGGGGATTATTTGTTGATAACTTTTTTAGCTCAATTCACGCTTGCCTCATTTGGCAGCACGATTCCTCTGTGATACGATGATTTCCATGTCGATAACGTTCCAACCAAAGAAAAGAAAAAGGAGCAGAACCCACGGCTTCTTGCGGAGAAGGAGAAGTCCGGGAGGCAGACGCGTTCTTTCGCGCCGGAGGCAGAAAGGGAGGCGGCGACTCACGGTTTAATCGCGATTCGAATCTTCAAATACATGCGAATGCCGCGAATTATTTTTCGTAGATTCGCATGAGATTCGTAGTTTAGCATCGCTTGCGTTAGCGTATGTATTCCAAAAAATTTCGTCTGGCCGTAGAAGAAACGAAAAGGAAAAAGCCGAAGCAAACGATCTCGCTGCCATTCTTTTTGATAAAGGTTTTCGAAAACGAAGTAGTCCACCCCAGATTCGGGATCATCATTTCTTCCGCGGCAGTGAAAAACGCCGCAAGGAGGAATTTTTGGAGAAGGATCATCGCCGATGAAATTAAAAAATCCGCAGAGAATCAAAAAGACATTCTGGTCATAGTTTTCAAAAAAATTAACGAAGCAACCGCGGAAGAAGTTAAGGAAGCGCTTCGGACGTTTGGAGAAAAAATCAAGCAAAATTTCTAATTAATCTAATTTCTAATTGACCTAATCAAATCCCAACAGTTTGAAATCTCTCATCTCTAAACCTTAATCTCTAAACAAATCCAAAACTCAAACCCCAAAACCCCTTTGAACTTTGATGTTTGAGATTATTTAGAGATTAGAAATTAGGATTTAGAAATTTTTTGCCCTTACTATGTTCTCTTTCCTCTACAACGAAATTCTTAACAGGCCGCTTTTGAATTTGTTGGTTTTTCTTTACAACACAGTTGCCTTCGAAGACCTTGGACTCGCAATCATTATTCTTACAATAATCGTCCGGCTGATACTTTATCCGCTCTTCCACAAAGGCGCGAAGCATCAAATGGTGATGCAGCGCCTTCAGCCGAAAGTAAAAAAGATCCAAGACGAGCATAAAGCTAACAAAGAAAAACAGGCGGAGGCGATGCTCCATCTTTATCGCGAACACAACGTCAATCCCTTTTCCGGATTTTTTATACTCCTGGTGCAGCTCCCGATATTGATCGCGCTTTACAGGATTTTCTTGAACACGCTCAAACCCGAATTTTTGGACAGCTTATATCCTTTTGTGGCGCGGCCGGAAGTTATCCACAACACCCTTTTTGGTTTGATAAACCTCGGCGAATCAAGTATTCTTATTGTGAGTTTGGCCGCTTTAGCCCAGTATTTTCAAGGAAAACTGGCCCTGTGGAAAAAAGGTGAAAAGCCGCAGACGACGCAGGAAAAGATGGCTCACAACATGGTTTTTGTGGGCCCGATCATCACGGTCGTCATCTTTTTCAATTTCCCGGCCGCTGTCGCGCTTTACTGGGCGGCGACCTCCCTTTTTTCAGTGTTCCAGCAGATCATCATTAATAGGCAATTAAAGAACGATGGAAAATTTGATCAAAAAAATAATTGAGTTTATGGGATTCGGCGATTTTCGCGTGGAATTGAAGCCGGAAGAAAAGCGGGGGCAGATATTTATTTATGACAGCCCCAATCTCGTCAAGGATAATTTGCCGATACTGGTGGAGAGCATTAATCATCTCGCCCACATGGTGGCGAAGAAGAACAATGAATCGTCGGTTTTTTTCGACATCAATAATTACCGGCAAGAGAGAGAAAATTTGATAGCCGAACTTGCGAAAGCCGCCGCCAAAAAAGCGGTTTCAACCAAAGAAAGCGTTTCTTTACCGGCGATGAATTCCTATGAAAGGCGAATCGTGCACGTAACGCTTGCGGTGCATCCGGAAGTAAAAACCGAAAGTTTCGGTATCGGAAAAGAAAGAAGCGTGGTCATAAAACCACTTTAAATCAAAATTTAAAAATCAAAGATCAAAAACACAAATCTTTAATCTAAAAATTTTTACATTGTCATTTTGCATTTTGATTTTTGCATTTTGCATTATTCTAGCGCCAGCGCGTACAATCTTCCATCAAGCCGGTTTATGAAGAACAGATTCTTTCCGAAGATCTTCAGCCGATTTCCGTCAACAAGCTGTCCCGTGAGAAGTTCTTTAATGCCACCCTCCGCAAGGTCCACCCTAAAGAATCCATCGCGAGCAAAGAGCGCGCGTTTTTCGTAATCATCCGGCAGCATGGAATTCCCGAAACTTTCAGCATTTGCCGGGATCGCGCAGTAAAGGAATTTTGAGGCGGCCGTTCCGGTTCCATTCGCAGGGACTGCGTCAAACGCGCATTTTGAAGGGAGGGAAAGGAACGAAAGGTTCGCAAGCGCATTGCCGGCCACGTCATATAAGGAAAGCGTGCCTCCGCGGCGAGAGACATCGGTTCTAAAGACAAGGCCAGTTGATGCCTCACCGCTCCATGCGGAATTAAGGCCAAGTACGCCATCCATGAATAACGACATGGTTTTCTTCTGCGTATCGAAGCTCCAAAGCGATCCCGCGACAAGCGCGCTTCCCCTTTCGCCAATTATCATTTGGTTCGGGCTTATCCAAGAGAGCAACAGGTCTTCGGCGTTCAAACGCGTGAGCTCCTGCGGTTTGGCTTTTGGATCGGCGGTATTAAGCGTTTCAAGCGTTTTTACGCCGGCATTTTCGCGGAAATATGTGATTTGGTAGTTCATCGGCGACCATGTTGGCGACGAGATCCCCCCTGAAAGCGGGCTCCAGGATTTTGCATCGATATTAAAGATGCTGTGTTCTTGTCCACTTGCGCCGCCGAATGAAGCAAGGATGAATTTGCCGTCATAAGAGAACTCCGCCCGCCGTAAGTTGTTGATTACTGACGAACTTAAGACAGACGCTTCTCCTTTTACTACTTTTACAACCTGCCCGTCGGGCTGGATAAGAACGGTATTATTTTGTGCGTCGACAAAAAAGTCGAACACCTGGTTCTGCGCTATCACCCCGAACTTCTGCTCACCCGGCTGGACGACTTCTGCCGGTGGCGTAACGGCTCCGCCCCCCTCCTCCCCGCCGGGCTGGGAAATCGGCTCGGTCGGGATCGCCGGAAGTCCTCCCGGAGATGGCTCGCCGGAGGTGGCCGGCTCGCCGGCTCTGTAGCGCAAGAAATAGCCGATGAGAACGACCAAAGCCACGACCGCGAGAATGATTATGAGATAAGATAGGCGCTTCATGGTAAAACAAATTTCTAAATCCTAATTTCTAATTTCTAAACAAATCCAAAACTCAAATTTCAAAAACTAACCGTTTCGGATTTCGACATTTGAAATTGTTTAGAGATTAGGGTTTTGAGTTTAGAGATTAAATTATAGTGTCGGTAATCTTAATTGTACTAATTGCGGGTTGATGGTTCGGAGTATGAGATACGCTCCAGCAAGGAGCAGGAGGCCCAAAAGCGCGCCCTTCACCCATTCTTTTCCCTCGCTTTGCCCCGAAGGATTCCCCGCCGCAAAAGTGTATTTGATTCCTCCGTAGACGATCGCGCCGAACGCAAGGATTCCGGCGGAGAACAGTGAAAATCTGTAAATATCATCAATGATCCCCGGTGTGCCCTCGGCTTCTGTGTGTATTCCGCCCGGAAGCGAAAAATCAACCGCGTGCACGCTTGCAGAAGGCAGAAACAAAAGCAGAAAAAGAAACAGGGGCAGATAAATGATAATATTATTACTCATAAATTTCTAATTGACCTAATCAAATCCCAAGCGGCTAAAATCACAAATTCGAAATTACAAATCACAAACAAATTTCAATGACCAAAATGATATTCCCTGTCATTCCCGCGAAAGCGGGAATCTAGTTTCTTGGACGATCCTGAATTCTCGGATCGAGTCCGAGAATGACAGATGTTTTTGACTTTTAATATTAATTTGTAATTTGGTGCTTGTAATTTGTGATTTAACCGACTGCTATTGTTTTCTCAATATTAGGAATCCGGAGCCCGACTCCGCTTGGTTTTTCGCGTTGAGGATAGTGAGGGCGAGGTTCACGGCGGTTCCCATCGGCGAGCTAGGGTCGAGATTAACGATAAGTTCCTGCGGGCGCTCGAGAGAACCCGGAGTTTGTCCGTCAACGCTCCATGAAAAGTTAAGCTCTGAAATGTTTTGTATGTTGAAAAAGTAAGGCCTTCCCGTTGCTTTTATTTGCGCGCCGGAAAACGCTTTATCCGGATAAGGCGCTTCAATTACGGCTTCCGGTGAGACGACAGGAATCCGCGCCGTTCGAAGAAGAAGTCCCCCAGGATATGTGGGAAGCTCGATGCGCAGATCCAAAAGCGCGGAAGTTCTTGAGGGTGCGTTGAATTTCACGGTTTTTGTACCCGCCTTGTTCGAAATAAGCTCATTATTCAAATACCAATAAACGGTTTGCGCGGAAACGTTAGCCGGTTTGCCGCCGCCGATCACTTCAAAAGACGCGGTGATGGGCGAGCCGGCCGTCGGCAAGATTTTCCCTCCGAAGCCGGGCGGCGCGTAGCTTTCCGCGTGCCATGTTATCCAAAGATATGGCTGCGCTTGTGCCTGCGCGCTCAAGAACTGCGCGGCAAAAAACAGGGCGACAAGCGCCGCAACTACAATAAACTTAATTGCTAAATTTTGTGTTGCCATTTTTAAATTTTTTCAACTACCCCATAGGTAAATTACAAATTTCAAATCACAAACAATATCAAAATTATAAATCCGAAATTCGAAAGGTTTGGAATTTTTATTTTGGTTATTGGAATTTGTTTGTAATTTGGTGCTTGTAATTTGTGATTTACAATTTTGGTTTTTTGTGTCTATACTGCCTTCGGCAACTCCTCCTCTCCTTCGCCCTCGCTTTCGGCTTCTTCTTCTCTTTTGGCTTCGGGGAACTCCTCCAAAAGTTTTCTCGGCAGATTTTCCGCTTCTTCCGGTTTGACGCCCATTGCTTCTTCCGAGACACCCTTGCCCGGTTCTCTCGGCGCGCCTTCGGCTGCTCTGCCCTCCGAAACCGCCGCGCGTTCTGCGCCGGCCACTCCGCGTTCGGCCTCTACCGCCGCTTCGGCTCCGCGTTCGGCCCTTGCCGCTCCCGCGGCTCCGGCGGCTGTTTTTTCCGCGACCGCGCCGCCTCCCGCAACGGCGCCTGCTTTTTCTGCCGCCGCCGCTTTGCCACCCGCCGCTCCAACTTTTCCAGTTGCGACCTGCGCTACAGCCGCTGCCTTCGGATGGTTGGCGAACCAAATTGCGATGGAAGTTGCTAAAGTTTCACTTCCGGGGATGCCTATCACATTCAAAATTCCGCCGGTCAAATTCATCAAGCCAACTCTTCCCGCAAACCCCATTTTCATTATAAATGAAAATTGTATGATCGCCCAAACGACGGGCGATATAAGAAAGGCGTTTAAAAGGTATGTGATTTGGCCTAAAACAGGGATCGCGAAAGCGGCGGCGGCTAACGCGTCCGTCCCGTCTGAAAGCAGGGCGAGAAGCATCAGAATGATTCCTAATACCAGATCTATTTTTTTCTCTCCTTCGGCCTCGTTCATCTTTAATTTTTAGCGTAAATTAGCGGTAATATTAGCGTCCATTGGCGGGCTACTTTCCTTCCAAAAGTTCCGCCGGGTTTGTCGTGATTATCTGATCCTCGAAATAAGACGCGACGATCTGGATCGCCACGTGCCTGCGGCCGGCGAAGAAAAGTCCGGTTCCGACCTCGGAGCCCAGAAGGAAATTCTTTTCCGTTTCAGTTAAATTAAAAGCTTTCGCCACAAGCTCGATCGTTGCCGGCGCCTGTTTTAATAAAAGCTGGAGAGAAGAGTTTGTGATGATCGGCCTGCCGTAAGGCGAACGCAAGAAGTCCTCCACGTCCTGCGTAATCGTCGTCACGCCCAAATAATATTTTCTCGCGCGTTTCACCATTCCGAAAAGGAAAGTGGCGGCGTCTTCGTTCTTCATCATGATCCACGCCTCGTCAATCAAAAGTAGGCGCTTTGAAAGTTTTGCGCGTATAAGGTTCCAAATAAAGTTCAAAATGACGAACATAGCGATCGGCCGTAGCTCTTCCTCAAGATCGCGGATGGAAAAAACGATAAGCCGGTTAGACATGTCCACGTTCGTCGGCTGGTTGATGAAGCCGGAAAAACTACCCTTTGTGTATTTGTATAATCTCTCCGCCATCGAACGGCCGCCCTCAAGATTGCGGAGAACCGTTTCGAGGTCTTCGAGGAGTGGCGGCTCGATGCCCGAGAAATCCCTGTTCGGTGAGATCTCACGCGAAGCGTAGGTTTCCGTGACGGCGCGGTCGAGGAGCGCCTCTTCTTCCGGGGCGATCTTTCCGAGCATGAGCTTGAGTAAGCTCGTAAGGTTCACGATGTGAGAGCGCAAAACGTCTGCGGGAGATTCATCTTCGGGAACCATGGGTATGTCGAATGGGTTGATATGCTCTTTCGAAGAGAGCGAGATATTGAACCAGCTGCCGCCGAACGTCTCCGCCAGTTTTTTGTATTCGTTCTCGGGGTCGATGATGATAATGTTTTCGACATCAGTCATCAGGGCTCTGATGATCTCGAGTTTCGTGGCGTACGATTTTCCGGCGCCGGATTTCGCGAAAACTACCTGGTTCGCGTTTTCAAGCGAGAATCTGTCGAAGATGACCAAACTTTGGTTGTGGAGGTTCACGCCGTAGAGAATTCCTTCGTTGGAAGAAAGATCTTCGGAGACGAACGGGAAGAAAGACGAAACCGGCCCCGAGTTCATCGGCGTGTGTATCTTCAACTTGTCGTCAACCAAGGGGAGGGTCGAGAAAATGCCCTCAAGCTGTTCGAAAAGCGCCGGCTTCAAGTAGACAAGCTTTGCTTCGAGAAGAGAGATAAGCTTCGACTCGACTTTCGCAAGTTCGTCGTCGGTGTCGGCATAGATCGTCACATAAAGGCCGACATCAAAGAGCTTTTCCTGCGAGGTTTGGAGTGTATCGCGCAGGGTCTCCACGTCCTGGAGGGCGGTTTCGAGCAGGGGGTCGCGCACGAGCCCTTTTTCCTGCTGGTCGTTGATCTGCGACTCGATCTGCGCCGCCTTTTTTCGTAGGTTTTTCAAAGCCGTGCCCGTGTCTATCGGGTCTATGAAGACGGAGGCATCGAAAAGGTAGGGGAGGTTGATCAGGGGCTCGAACCATCCGGTCGCGAGATAGCGCGGATAAGAAAAAACGAAGAACGCCTTGGCGATTTTGTTGCCGATCTTCGCCTTGTTCGACTGCACCTGCACGCCGGAGGGCGCTATTATCTTCGCGATGTTTTTGAAATTATTTTCAGGCATAGATATTGTATCGATACGAATATACGAATTATGCTAATGATACGAATAAAAATTCATTAGTATAATTAGTATTCATTCGCAGATTAGCATCGATACTTTATTGATTTGGTATTTCCATATTCTCCCTTTCGATCGTTTCCGGATTGTAAAAATTATAGAAAAGCTGGATCAATTGTTCAGTGTTCAGAACCACCGATTCAAGGCCGACAGAGTAAAGGCCGTCCACAACTTGCGTTGTGCGCTGGCGAAGTTGCGCCAGATCCTCCTTGAAGCGCTCTTCGGATGCCTCTTTCGCTTTCGCCTCCGTTTCTTTCGCGTCCTTCTTTTTGAAGAACGGCAGAGAAATGCCGGAAGTTACGGATTCCGCGCTCGGCAAGGCAACAGAGGCGAAAGGCACGAGCACAAGAAACGTTTTCTCCATGATCGCGTTCTTGGAAACGAAACTGCGGATGAATTCTTTGTATTCGCTCGCCTGGTTTTTGATGAGGGGCACCGTTGCCATCTCTTCGAAGCGCGTGATGATCCCAAGATATTTTTCCACATTCACTTTTCTCGAATGGATGACGATCTGGATGTTGAAATCGAGTCCGTTTAAAAAATTCTGATACGACTGCGTTATCACGTTTTGTTCTACCTCCGATTTCAAGGCGAAGTTAACGCCGCTCACCATAATGATTTGCCGCAGGGCGCCGCCTTTGAGGACCACCGTGTCCTCTTTTATTTCCTCGATGGCCACGAGGTCTTGTGTGTTGCCGAGATCTTTGGGCATAAAATTAGATCAAAATTAAAAAATCAAAATTCAAAATGAAGTTTAATTAATTCTATCATTCGAAATCAGTTTTTGCATTTTGATTTTTGCATTATCTGTAATCTATGCGCCTTGCGGCGCGGCGTTCTCCGCTCAATTTTTGAAAGATCTGATATTTCTCTCCTTTCTCGAGGACCTGTCTAGGCGAAACTTTCGTGCCGGTCTGTAGCCCACGCCAGGCGTTTCGAAGCGCGGCACCGGAAAGGACGTCTTCAAGTGAAATTCCCGCTTCCTTTTCGAGCGCCTCGCTTTTCGGCACTTCCGGATGTTCCGGCTGCCAGACGTAGGTTTGTGGCTTCCAGTAAAAGTTCAAAGCCGCGGCGAGAACATGCGTTAAATCGCGCCCTTCTATCTTGATGAAGGCGAATCCCATTGCGAGCGCCAGCGAAAAAACGGTGCCCAAAACCCAAAGCCAGAGCTCGACCGTGAAATAAAGGAAGAAGCTCACAATGCCGGCCGCGCCTATATAAATGAATTGCCTTATGGAAAAAGGCCCGACTATCTTGTCTTCCGTTTCGATGAATTGGGGAACTTGGAATTGCATCAGTTTAAATTCTAATATTTAAATTCTAAATTCTAAACAAGCCCCAAACCACAAATCCTAAATTCCAAAAGTTTTTAGCGTTTTGGAACATTAGAATTTTGATTTTGTTTAGGATTTAGGGCTTAGGATTTAGAGCTTGCGTTCGTCGGATGGATTTTCTGGCCGACGAACGGGTGGTGGCTCGATTCTTGGGCGAGGAGAAGCCAGCGGGGTGTTATTCTCCGAGCTTGTCGAGTTATTTCCCGGGCTTGTCGCAGGGCGGCCTTCGACTCGTGAAGCTCGCTCAGGCGATAAACTTCCGTTATTCCCTGAGCTTGTCGAAGGGGAAGGCGGCGGAGCCGGCGGTCTTTGGCTCGCCGTAGCCGGAGGCGAGGGCGGCTCGCTTTTTTTCATCAACGGTTCAAGGGAGGGGTGCATCGCTTTCTCGTCCCCCAAGAGTGGTCTGGACATGGGTGTAGCCGCTGGTTTTTCTGGAGCTTTTATTCCCTGCCTGTCCGCCAAAGCCCTGGCGTCGGCGGAAGCGAAGTCGAAGGGTTTAATTGGCGATGGCGCCACGGCCGCTGGCCTCTCTGTCATTCCCGACGCCTGCCCTCCTAAATTTCTTTCAGAAATTTTGGAGGGTGAAGTCGGGAGTCCGGCTTCTTTCGCGGTGAATTCCCTAATTTCTCTTTCTGGAGCCGGTTTTGGTGCCACCGGGGGAAGAGTCGTTTTTAGATCCGAATAGTTCACAATTCTCGCCTTGCCCTCCGCGGCTTTGGGCGAAGGAGGGGCGGCTGGCGGCTTGCCCGTCCCGAATTCGAGTACTGCCGGCCTTAGGGGAGCGGTTATACCCCGAGCGGAGTCGAAGGGCTTTCCTTTGTCGAATTTCGGGATCGGCGTTTCGATCTTGAAACTCGATACTTTTTCGCCGAGTTTTGCCTCTGGTGCTTTGTAAAGCACCGTTGGTTCTGTTGCCTCTCCTAATTTTTTGGCGAGTCCGAGGCGTTCAAATTCGCTCAATCCCTCCTTGCCGGGCGGTTTTGATGTAGGCGTCGATGAGGCGGGCTTTATCGGAGAGATTTGCGATACTGGCGGCTTGGGCGGCTCTACTTTCATTCCTGTTGCGGTTGACGGCGCAGGCGGCATCGGCGGTTTAACCTGTATTGCGCCGAAAGGTTTTACCGCTGGCGGCGGAATGGGTCGCGTCATCGCCTGCCCTGAGCCAGCCGAAGGGCCAAAAATTTTGTTGATATCAACGGGTTGCACCGCCGTCGGCATTTTCGGAGCGGAAGGAGCAGTCGCCACCGGCGGCCTAATTTCTTCCACAAAGACCGGCGGTTTTTCTTCGAGTTCGTGATCGTGGGGAGCCGGAGCATAGATTTCATCTAACTGGTTTCTTAAAGAAGCGAATATTTTTTTATTTATCGCTTCGGATATCGCGGTTGCAAGCGCGGGCGGAATTTCGGCCCGTTCTTCTACTTCTTTCGCCACATCTTCGGGATGGATGAACCCCAAAAGAGCGAAACCAACAACTTCCGCAACTTCTCCTATTTTCTCGTCGGGTAAATTATTTTGCTTCGAGATTTGCTCGATAACTTCCGCGTTTTGTACGGAAAAAACCTCGTTCTGCAAGATTTGCGGAATTGTTGTGAAGCGCGCCCTTGCTTGTTGCGTGGTGATATTAGTCATGTTTAGCTAGAATTTATGCTTCTTCTTCATCTTCTTCGTCCTCTATCTTCCGCTTCTTATTCTTAAGCTTCTTAAGCCCGAACAATTCATGAATGTTGCCGAAAAGCGCCCGGCCCGCGCTGTTTTGCATCCAGCGCTTGAGTTCTGTGTTAGCGTTGAGAGCCATCTGTATTTGGTCGAATTTCTTTTTATCCTCCGGCGTTTTACCTTCTTTTAGGCGCATTACGGCGGCCTCAAAGTGCTTAAGGTTGTTAGCTTTCCCAATGGCATCAAGTAGGGCGCGGGCAGTGTGAGGAGAAAAACCCTTAGCCATCGCGCTTAACATTGCCTCTTGCATACGTTCTATCGATTCCTTCTCCAGCGTTGCCGGAATCGGCTTGCCTTCGGCTGCAAGTTTGGCGCGCGCCGCTTCGTGGTCTTGGAAAGTTGCCGCGGCGGCATCCGGATTTTTTGAAACGTATTTACTGCGCTTCCTTTCGATGTCGCCAAGTTTTCTCTGGTTTTCTTCAAATTCTCTTTGTTCTTCGGGCGAGAGGCCGCCTTTTTCTCTGGCTTCCTGCGCCTTGCTGCGGAGTTGAGAGAACCTCTCTTTGTCTTTTTCGGATCGCAAGGCAAATTCATATTCGCTCTCTTTTTCTGCGGCCAAATAGAAATTCCTATCGTCGTCGCCCAAACCGGCCTGCTTTGCGGCATCCTCGTCGGAAAGACTGCGTTTTTTGTTTAGTTCCCCGTTTCTTGCATTGATTGTTTTTTCTTCATTTGTCCAATCTTGTTCTGCCAACTTCGTGTCCTCCCTTAATTTTTCTTCCAAACTTCCTTCCCCGCTTTGCCCGTAACCCTTGAATTTTTCCCTATTCCGATTCAGAAATTCGCCCACACTCATACCGCCCACCTCCGTATCCGGTTTGATCCAGCCCTCCTTCTGAGCTTTTTGCAGATATGCCATCCGTGTTTCGGTGTTCATTGAGCCCCTAAGGCCTGCCATTACATCCTCTTTTCTGTCCAGCACTTTTTTTGCGGCTTCCGCGACCATCGCCTCGTTCGTACTGATGCCAGCTAACGCTCTGCCCGCAATAGCTACCGGCCTCAACGGACTGGTTCTCATTCTCTCCGCAATGCCCGTGCTACGCAGTATAGCCCTGCCGCCCTTTTTGGTTTGCTTCCCCACATACCCCGCCGCCATCGTGCCCGCGCTTTTCGCGATGCCCATTGCGAATGACGCTCCGTGGATGCCTAGAGAGTTAGCCGCGAAAAGCCCGCCGAGGGCAAAGGCGGCAACCATTATTTGCGACGCAACAGAGAAGGTGAGCGCGGGATTGCCGGTTCCGGCAGACAAAGCTATGGCAGCGCTACTGTTTAAGTTTCCAGCGCCACCGATTATATTGTCGATAAATTCGATTTGAGCTGTTTCAGAAGCAAGGAACAAGAAAATTACGACGACAGGCGCGAACATCGTCCACCTTAAAAACAAGCCCCACCACTTTGTCCACAGATATTTGAAGTTCGGGAAAATCCACATCAGCCACGCGAACGGCATTAATATAAGCAAAATGCCTATGTAAAAGAATCTGATAATTAACATTATGGCGGCGGCCAACAAAGTAAATGCAATTACCATATTGACAAAGACCACCATCACCATATTTAGCGCCGCCCTGAATAAATCCCCCAGACCAAGCCCCCAGAACCAGGTAAAATTTTGTATAGTTGAAACCGGATCTAGTATTGTGGCCATAAATGAACACGTGGCAGCGGCCGCTTTTCTTAATGCGTCGGTTCCAAGCTTGCTTGCTTGATCGGCGCATACACTTGCCGACCATGCTCCGCTCGAGCCCGCAGAAGCAAGCACCGGGGGAATATTGGCGGCCTGCGGTTTGAGGGCATCGGCTAATCTCGCCGCCAGCACGCTTCTGTTCGGTAAAAACGACTTCGTTAAATTATCCGCGGACTCCACAATAGTTCTTCCTATTACTAAAGAGAAGTTAACAAGTATTGCCGCGACTACCAGTTTCCAAAGAAGCTGTTTGATGCCATACGTCTGATTGCGAAGAATTGTTGCAATAGCGATTACTATAATGCCAAGAACAAATCCAAGATTGGCTATTGCAAGAGCCGTGCTGAAACCATTTTCAACGACCGGCATACGAGCGGCCCCCGCGCTAAATTCCAGGGAAATCTCAAAAAGATAGGCCCCGCCGGATACCAGCAACCCACTGATTTTATTTGCAAGCAATGCGGTGACATATACTCCGCAACCAACAAGATTACCGGCGCATGAACGGGCGCTCGGAAGTTCTTGCGCGCGCGCTAAATTTAGTGGAGTCGCGACCATAAAAACGACCGCCAGAAGAATAAACGCCAGCCAATATTTTTTATTTATTTTCAGAATGGACATTTCAAGAAATTTTTATTGGACGGTAACCTGGCAGCTGACACTGCTTACGCCGTCTCCAAGAAGGACGGTTTTTAGCCCAGTGAAGAGATATGTAACGGAGAAAGATGGGCCAGTGCCGTTCGATGGTGAGCCGCCCGGTGCACCCCAGGAGTAATTACCAGTTCCGTTTTGTGCCGTAAGCGCTGCCGGGCTTCCCGCAGCAACGTTTTGTGTCGACGGCGTGCAGGCCAATCCTCCACCGCCCCCTTCGCCGCCACCGCAATCGGCGGGACAACTTATTATTGTTTCGCCGGTTTCACACGAGCCGTTGCCGCAGACCGCGCCGCCACCGCTCGACCCTCCGCCAGTCCATCCGCCGGCATTACCCGTTGCAGGCGTTGAGCCCGACGGTTGGGTTCCCTGTTGCTCGGTGGGAATAGTTGGCAATGCGCCGGGAGACGGGCCGGAGCCGCTGAAAGAAAATCCCGAGAGGCCCGCAAGGCCGCTTTGTATTATGCGGTTTATCGCCGCGTCCACCAGTGCGGCAATAAGGTTCTCCAAGCGTTTGGAATTGACTATGCGCTGACCCGGCAAGCTGAGCGAATCGGAAAGCGCGCTCGCTACCGTTTCTCCCGGTGTTCGCGTTTGAGGAGTAGAACCGTCTGCGCATCTACCCTGGTGCGCTTCGGAACCATCGCTGCAGGATTGTGTGCCCAAGAAGCCCGAACCGGCAAGGCCGGTGTTTTTCGCGGCTTCTTTAGCGTCTTCAGCTTTTCTAAGCGCGAACTCAGATGCAATGGCATATTTGCCGTAAAAATCGTTTTCCGGTTGCAACATTGCCCCATATGCCAACCATCCACCAGAACTGAAATCTTGGAAAAATCCCCTTAGATTGCCGACTATTCGATCCAACGTGCAACTCGTTATATTCAAACTGCCGCCGCCGGAAAAGGTATTGCGAAGGTTAAGTCGTATAAACGGCCCGAAAGCACTGCACAATGCTCCATCAGTAAGCTCGTCTATCGCCGCCCCCGCCGCCTGATTGAAAATATCTCCCAAAAAGCTCTTCCAGTCCGTGATAAATTTGGGGTTTCCGCCACCTTGTATCCAATTGATCAGCTGTCTCTGGATTAACGAAATCAGTTGATTTTGGAGTATGCCCAATAAATAGTCCTGGACCCATGTATAAAGATTATGTATCCAGTTGCCCCAAGTGGAAACTTTTTCGGCGATTGCTATGGGATCAGTCGTTAAGGCACGATTAATAGGAACAAAGATAAAAGCATGTGCCGTTTTTATGCCGAATGAATCTTGGAAGATTGACAAAGAGTTTTTGCCGGAGAAAGAAATAGTCCCCAGTTTTTCAAATTCCTTTCGGTAGTTTTCAACATCGCGAGCGGCTACATCGTCAATTTTTCCCTGCGCGGTCCTTGCCAAAGCTATTGCTCTTGCCGGATCGTCGAGATGGCTCGTCAGAATTTCGGTAAATTTTTTCTGATTGGAAACGAGGGCGAGAAGCGATTTATGAAACGAGACGAGTTCTTTGGGGACAGAAGCATTTTCTAGTTTTATAACAGCTTCATCGTAGACAAGCCGAGCGCTTGCCGCCGCGTTCAAACTTGGCTCCTGCGCCAACAAACTGTCAAAGTTCTGGTTGAAGAGAGTCAGCCCAAGGGCCTTGTCCACCGCCTCAAAATATTTTTCGGCGTCTTTCTGGCTTGCGTTTGATATTATTTTTAGATTTACATCCGAGATTGGATTGTTAAAATCCGGCAATGCGCCGATCTGGTTGTTTGCCGCAAGGCTTTGCCCGAGCATGGAGTCGAGCTCTTCTCCCGACGGTAAAAGAAATGCCGCTTCGCCGCCCACTTCGCCCGGCCCGTTGGGATTTGATGCGAAAATGCCACGCGTAAGCTGTTGGGCGAGATTTTCCGTGAGGTTGTCGGTTGGAATTACCGGGGGCAGGCCGTCGCTGGAAGCATAGGCAGATGGTGTGGGTGTAGTAGCTGGTTTGGATGCGGGCAGGGACTCGACGAAAGCATTTTGCGACAAAAGAGGGGGGAGCGAGTTATTGGATGATTCCTCGATTAGGGGTTCGCTTTGAAGCGCAACGTTTTTGGACGGAATTATGCTCGACAGGAATAAGGCCGAAGAACTCGCGACTGCGGCCAAGATCAAAAATCCTGTTATAAGTTTTTTTATATCAACCATTTGAGCATCGTTATACGTTGTGCGTTTACGAAGCGCGTATCGTTATACGTTATACGTTGAAAGTTATTCGGGCTTCGAAACCATACGCCGTAAACCGATATCCCATACGGGCGTCGAAACCGTAAACCAATCGCCGGAAAGGGGCGTTTACATTCATTATATATCTTTTATACCCAGGAAATTCCCAAACTATACACAGCGGTTTCGGGCAGGCCGGCCTCTCAAAAACTTGACTTTTTTTTTAGGCCTGTTAGCATAAAAGCAATGAAATACACTGTTATTTTGCGGAAAAGCAAATATGGCTACGATGTCCACGTCCCCGCTTTTCCCGGGTGTCACAGCCAAGGGAAAACCGAAAAAGAGGCACTAGAGAACATCGGGGACGCGATTAAGACATATATTGGGATGGATTTGGCAGAGACCGAAGGAACCAATGTTAAGGTTCGAGAGTTGGAAATCGCCGCTGGCTGATGCTTTTTACGGATATTTCATCCGATCGGTTGGTCAGGGCTTTAAAAAAAGTCGGCTTCTGGATTTCAGAAGGTCGCGGGAAAAAACACATTGGCATGACGGATGGACGACGCAGGGTGACTATACCGCGACATACTCGTCTTAACCCCTACACCCTTCGCGGAATTATTCGCGATGCCGGATTGACCGATCAAAGGTTTAAGGAGCTGATTTGAATTATTTCTCCAACGCTCAAATTTTGTGGCCGGCTTTCGGGATCGATCTCTATTGCGGAAAGCTTTTCTATAATCGCTGATTTATGCCGATTGGGCTGATTTGTGCCGATGGCCCTTTTTTGTTTAGTCGCCCGCGCGAGGTTGTTCAAAATTGTTTGGCGCGGCTGTTGGAACAAAATTCTTACGGTTTCGTAGTATTTCCACGCGTCGATCAATTTTGCATTTTGATCTTTGATTTTTAATCTAATGATGGCGGACTCCACCTCCGGCGGCGGATTAAACGCCCCGGGCGCGAGATATTCGAGGATTTTTGGCTCTGTCCAGAACTGTGTTATTGCGGCCAAGCGGTTATTACGCGGCGGCAAGGCGCACATTCTTTCGGCAACCTCTTTTTGGATTGTGAAAACGGAAACCTCCGGCTTATTTTCCAGCTCGCTCAAAATACGCAAAAGTTTTCCGGTGATGTAGTAGGGAATATTCCCGCAAATTTTCAATTTACAATTTTCAATTTTCAAATTTAGAAATTCGATCAAGGGCGCTAGAATTTTCAAAACATCATCATTAAAGAGCACGAAATTTTCATTTAGTAATTTATCAGCATTTTCTTGAAACTTGGAAATTGGACATTGAAAATTTCTCGCAAATTCTTTTGCGAGACCATTGTCTTTTTCGATTGCAATAATTTTAATTTTTTGCGCATCGTTTTTGAAAATTGATAATTGAAAATTGATAATTTTTCTAGTGAGCTCTCCGTGTCCCGCTCCAATCTCAATAACGATGTCACCGGAGCGCAAATCCAGCGCATCAACAATTTTTTTGAGCGCGACTTTATCTTTTAAAAAATGTTGGCCAAGGCGACTCATGGCTTAATTATCAATTTTCAATGAGCAATTATCAATAAAGTTCCAAAATGGTTTAATTTTCAATTGCGCATTAATGCTTGAGGTTTGATTGAAAATTGAGAATTGATAATTGAAAATTTGTCTGGAATTGTGCTATTATAATTTTATAAGATGCTTAATTCTCCCAAATTTTTGATCGTTGTTGCCGTGGCCGGCCTAGGACTTCTTTTAATTTTAATATTCGTTTTTCCGCCATTCACCGCGCCCAAGGAAGCCGTAGCTCCCGGGGGCGGATTGCCGCCGGTTTCCGTACCAGAATTTAAGCCCTCTGGGAGCGCGTTTTTGCCGCCAGAATCCATCCCATCCGGCCCACTCGGAATCCCCTCTCTCGAGGACGGGAAAAGCGTTTTTGAGCCGATTTCACCGCCTAAATTCGACATAAAAGTGCCGTCGATAGAAGACGTGACAAGGGCTGTTCAAGATGCCCTGGGGCAGCCGGGTATAACCGTGCCGCCGCCTGCCGAAGAACTTCTTAAACTGCCAGTAATCGCCGATGAAATTCTGCGAATAGATAGTGCCGGTGTGAAAACAGCACTTGATTACGCTGAAGCGTTTTCTTCCGGCTATGAAAGCATCGAATTTGACAATCTTCGTTTTGCAAATTTGGCATTAAACGCAAGCAGCGGTCCTCTTTTGCCGAATGAACTTGTCCAAAAAGTATTAGATGGAGCAAGATCGCCGGAAATAAAAAATTCTTTGCTTATCTATCGTGATTTTATGGAAGCCCGTAAGGAATTCGCCAGATCTATCTCTGTTTTTGGAGATGGAGCCACGACTAATAAATTGGTAATTTCTTTGAACGATTTAACAATTGAGTTGATCGATAAGGCTATCGCCACAATCGAAGGCAGAATTAGCGTGCAGGAACTTACACTGTTTTTTGCTCGCTTTCGAACAACATCCTTATTCGAAAATGAAAAATTTTTGGATCAATTGAATGTTCTTTCTTACGATTCCACCGGCATTTTTCAGAAACTGGCAGAATTTTTAGGTGTGCCAAAGCGAGCATTTGCACAGTTGCCGGGATTTGGCGGGGCCATCACTCTTCCTCCGGGCGGGCCAATTTACGGCTGGCCACCATTTTGCATTTGCAGTGCAAATTTTTGGTTTGGTATCACGCTACCAACGCCACCGCCCGTTTCGGATTCCCTTGTTATGCCGCTTAGCATGGTATTCCCTCCATTTTTCTATCCGTTTGAATCCATGAGAATTGGCGCAATTTGGTTGGGAAATTATTCTTTTGCCAAGCCGTGCGTTCAGCTAATTTTTGCGACCCCTCCATTTTGTACCGTAATTGGAACAGGAAGCTTGTTTTCTATTGCCGGGACGAGCATTTAATCCAAGAAAACGATTTCCTCCTCTTCGTTTCCCGCCGCATTATCCGCGGCGGTTTTATATTCGGCAAGTTCCTGCGGGATTTCGCCGATAAATCGCGACGGAATGTTGTAGAAACTGATATTCAATTCTTTTTTCGCGCGCGTCATCGCGACGTACATCAGCCGCCTCTCTTCTTCGAGTTGTTCGCTCTTGTCCATAGACATCGCATGGGGCATTAATCCCTCGGAGCAACCGGCGATGAATACGCGATCGAACTCCAGCCCCTTCGCAAGGTGGATGGTCATCAGGTGGACCTCCGGCCACCTGCCGCGATCCGAATCTACAAATACATCCGAATGCCCCGAATGATTTTCTTGATTTTTTTGGATGATACCCCGATTTTTATTGTTGTCGCCAGATTGATCGAGGGGTTGCACCAGCGCCACTTCTTCCAAAAAACGTTCCAAGTCATCAAATCCGGCGGCAAACCCCACCAATTCCTTGATGTTCTCCCGCCTTTCCTCGGCGTTTAAGTAGCTCCTGTCAAGATATTCGAGGTAATCGGTTGCTTCGAGAAACGTCTTGATAAGTTCTGTCGGTAGCCCGCCTCCGCCGTTCGTCTTTGGCGCGGCGAGCTCATTTTTGGTTTCAATTAGGGCGTCTTCAAGCGCCCGAAACTTGAATTTCGGCAGGTTTTTCTCCAATCTTTCGCGGCTTATCGTGTCTTTCGGATTAAAAACCCAGCGCAAGGCAGCAATTATATCCTTGATCTCTTTTCTCTCGTAAAACCGCACTCCGCCGAATATCTTATAGGGAATTTGGTGCCGGATAAGCGCCTGTTCTAGCGCCCGCGACTGGGCGTTGGTCCTATAGAGCACGGCGATGCTTTCATAATGCGGATCTACGAATGTTTTATGCGGATGTTGCGGATGGTTATCGGCATCATCCGCATTGTTTCCGTCCGCATCATCGGCATTATATATTGCCCGCGCGATATATTCCGCTTCCTGCTCTTCATCCGCAATCTCGATGATCTTTATCGGAGCGCCGGCCTCGCTTTTTGTCCAAAGGGTTTTCGGTGTCCGCAATAAATTATTTTTCGCGACGGCGGCCGCGGCATTGATGATGTTCGCGGTCGAACGATAATTTTCTTCGAGGAATGCGATTTGCGCGCCAGGCCAATCACGGTCGAAATTCAAAAATATTTTTACATCGGCATATCTCCAGCCATAGATCATCTGCTCATCGTCCCCTACTACGCTCAAGTTTCTGTGACCGCCGGAAAGCAAGCGCACGAAATCATATTGCTTCGGATTCACATCTTGATATTCGTCGACAAGGATGGCGTCAAATTTTTTCTGATATTTTTCAAGGATCTCCGGATGTTTTTCGAAAAGCGAAACCGGTTTTTCGATAAGGTCATCAAAATCGAATGCATTATTTTTTTTCAATTCGTTCTCGTATTCGTTATAAATTTTAACACAGTTTATTCCCTGAGCTTGTCGAAGGGTTTTTAGATGGTTGGCCTTCGACTCGCTCCGTTCGCTCAGGCGATAATCATCGCCATCAGCATTATATAAATTTTTTATCTCACCGATCTTTCTTGCGAAATACGCCGGAGATTTTTTATCCTGAGCTTGTCGAAGAACTTTTTTGTGATCTTCTTTCGGGAAAAATTTTTTAACGATTCTTTTAATGAGCGAAAAAGAATCGTCGCTATCGAAAATAACGAAGTTCGGCGCTCGACCAAGGGCGCGCGCTTCTTTCCGTAAAATTTTCGCGCCAAGAGAGTGGAAGGTGCCTATAAAAGGCAAATCAGCGAATAACAAATTTGTTTCGAATTTACGAATTCGTTTATTCGCAATTGATTCGTTATTCGTTGATAAAGAAATGCGTGAACGCATTTCTTCCGCCGCTTTATTCGTGAAGGTTATCGCGCAGACCCTCTCGGGCGGCACCCCTTCATTTATTAAATGAATGATGCGGTGCGTTAATGTGCGCGTTTTTCCGGTTCCGGCGCCGGCCACTATTATAAGCGGCCCGACCGCCGCCTCGGCCGCCTTTTTTTGTTGTGGATTTAGGTCTTGCATGTTGCGCTGATTAATGCTGATTTTAACCGATTTATGCTGATATTTCCGCACGTATCAGCGGCCGTGAGCGGACGCAAATCCGCATAAATCCGCGCGTTGTTCCTCGGAATAACGATGTGCTATAGTCAAGTTATCAGTACAATCTTAGGTCAATTTAATAAGGATAAAAAGCCACTTGTAATGGCTCTTTTTTTGCTAGGGGCGCTTTTCCTCGTCGGCTTTTTTGCGTCCTCCGCAAGTGTTTCTTCGGGTGAAGAATATGGGGTTTTAGGAGGACCGGAAGCGGTCGCAGAAGAAGATGTCGCCTACTCTCCGCCGGAATTCGAGCTTTATAACAGGTCTTCGATATTCATAAACGTTCTTGATGGCGGCTATGGCGATCCCGACGCCGACCTTTCTTCGGGCCAGATTTCCGATCCCGGCCAGCCGATCGGCCCCGAGAGCCGCGGGAATCTTTTGGTCTACAGAGTGCAAGCGGGAGACACGCTTTCCGGCATCGCCGCTTACTTCGGCGTATCGCTTGAAACGCTTATTAACGCGAACCCGGGAATTCGGGCGCGATTCATCAAGGCGGGAGACGAGCTTAACGTTTTGCCGGTTTCGGGCGTCGTTTACACCACGAAGGACGGCGACACGCTTGAATCGATCTCGGCGTATTTCAGCGTTTCCGAAAGTCAAATAATCCAATATAACGAAGGCATTGATTTCGGAAGTTTGGGAGTCGGAATTTCTTTAATAATCCCGGGAGCAAAAAGTTTCAATTTGGTTCAGAACAAATCCGCTTCACTCCCAAGTTTCGGAGACCACTTCACGCGACCCGCGGAAGGATTTAACTGGGGACGGCTTCACAACTATAACGCAGTTGACGTTGCAAATGTTTGCGGCACCCCGATACGCGCCGCGGCGGAAGGCCTTGTAATTCCCGACTCCAGCTTCGGCGATGGGCGCGATGGCTGGAACGGCGGCTATGGCAGATTCGTTTTGATCGAACATCCTTTTGGCGATGGCGTGCGAACCCGCTACGCGCACATGGCGAAAATTTCGGTTTCCGCCGGCGATTATGTTGAGCAAGGAGAAGTTTTGGGCACGATGGGACAGACAGGCGATTCTTCCGGCTGCCACTTGCACTTTGAGGTTTATGGCGCGGCGAACCCGCTTGCGAAATAAATCAGCAAAATGGGATTTTTATCTGTTTTTATGGGAGGCGAAAAAGGACCAAAAACAACGGGTGAAACGGGTTTTGAAGATGACATTCTCCTTTCAATGTTTGACGAGATGGATGGAGCTACGGTTGCCGAAATCAAAGAATTTTTCAAGAAACAGCACGGAAAAGAGGTGGACGAAGTTGTCTTAAAAACCGCGCTCGATAAACTAGTCAGCGAGGGACACATTGAATGGGACGAAAAGCTCAGGGGATATGTTTTGAAGGGGTAGCAGTCAGCAGAATTACGCTCCAAGAAGATCCTCGGCTATTTGCTGTCGCATGTTTGTGTCGTCGGCTTCGAAATAGGCAGTAATTTTTTTAGTAGTTTCCTTTCTAGAAAGCTTTCCGCCGCTCGTTCCGAGCAAGGACAACATTTTCAGAGATTTTCTTCCAAAAATTTTCTCAACTTGTCTTAAGTGCATCATTTCCCCCGTAAATAAGCCGCGTTTTATACGATTCCAAACAATCTCCCGACCTTCGCCGTCCGCCTCCGCAATTTTTTGGATTATCAGGTCAATAATATAGCGCTCCGTATCGTAAGTAAATAATTTCGGATCACTTTTTTCTTCGTCGGTTGCCAACGTTCCCTCTAGCTCATTTCTGTGCTTGCTTAATATTTCTCTTGTCGCGGTTTCGGTAACGGCTTCATTAAAACCATAAAGCCGAATCGCGTCTCCTTCGCCGCCATTCGGATTTCTTGTTATTCTGTATCCTAGCCGCCTACGGGATATTTTTTTATCAAGATTCGTGTGCGCTACGACGGCAGATGCCTTGTGTACGGCCTCGTGGAACAAGCGAACGAAGCGCTGTAAATCTGTCCCTTGATCTTTGTTTATATATGCGGCACCGTAATCCGAAGAATAGAAAGCAGGAATATTTTCGGCGTTAATGCCTTCTGCAAATTTTTGCGACGCGGCGAATTTTTTATAAACTTCTTGCGACAGAAAATGGAAATTTTCTTGCGGGAGCGCGACACCTTCTTTTATTCCCAAAAGAGAGAGCTCTTTATTTAAATATTCGTTTATTTTTTCGATTATCCATCTCTCCCGCCCTGTTTTCTCCGATTCCCCCTCGATCTGTTTAAGCCCCCCCTCTTCATCGTAATTTTGCGCCCCGCGCTCGGTGCGTGTCTTTTCTTCTGGCGAAGCCCCGGCAATTTGAATTTTTTCCATTCTTAAATGAAATTTTATATTTCTTCCCTTAGCCGATAACTGAACGCTTCCGCCAAATGTTCTCCCGAGACCCTTTCTTTGTGCTCTAAATCGGCTATAGTGCGGGCAACTTTTAGAAGGCGATAATATCCGCGCGGAGAGAGGCGCGATTTTCCCAGTGTATCCAAAAACTTTTCTGCGCCCGGTTCGAGATCAATTAAGTCCTCGGTTTGTTTTGAACTCATTTCTGAATTAGTAGAGAGGTTCTTGGTTGTACGATGCGCGGCAAATCTTTTTGCCTGAACTTTTCGCGCTACTTCTATTTCTTTTTTGATCGCGGGGCTTTGCGGTTCCACCTTCTTTTTTCCTCTTAAATTCTCGATATCTATTCTTTCTACGCGGATTTGGAGATCGATCCTATCCAAAAGCGGTCCGGAGATCTTTTTCTGATAACGGATAACTTCATATGCAGAGCATTTGCATTCTTTTTCTGGATCGCCGTAGTAGCCGCAAGGACAGGGATTCATCGCGGCGATAAGCGTGAATTTTGCGGGGAACTTCAATGACTGTTTTGCGCGTGCAACGTGCACCATGCCTGATTCAAGTGGTTGGCGCAGCGATTCAAGAACATTTTTAGGAAACTCCGGCAATTCATCGGCGAAAAGGATCCCCCTGTGCGCCAGGCTTATCTCGCCAGGTTTCGGATCTGTGCCGCCTCCGACGATTGCCACGATCGACGCCGTGTGGTGCGGCTGTCGGAAAGGCCGTTGGCTGACAAGTCCGCCCGGCGCCAGGCCCGCGGCGCTCCAAACCCTAGTAATTTCAATGGCTTCATCGATTGTGAGATTCGGCAGGATACCGATCAATGCTTGCGCCAGCAGGCTTTTTCCGACCCCTGGCGGACCTATCATCAGCAGATTATGCCCTCCTGCCGCGGCAATGATCATTGCCCTTTTCGCGTTTTCCTGGCCCTTGATCTCGGAGAAATCGGGCGCCTGGACGTCTTCGGTTGTTATCGGTTCGAACGATTCGGGCTTGATGTTTTTCCGCCCCTCAAGGTAATCAATGGCATCCGCCAAACTCTCAAGAGGAATAACCTTTATTCCTTCCACGGCGGCGGCTTCATTCGCATTTTCGCGCGGCAAAAGCAAATAAGAAAATTTTTTCTCACGCGCCAATTCTGCAATGTTCAGGGCGCCGTTTATCGATCGCAAACGACCATCAAGCGCAAGCTCACCCAAAAAGATTTTATCTTGCGTATCGAATTCCTGGATTTGCTTTGTCGCCAACAAATAGCCAATAGCGATCGCAAGATCGTATTGTGAGCCGCGTTTCTTGGTGTCGGCCGGAGCGAGATTAACGGTAATTTTCCTGTTCTCGCGCGTTGGCGGTTTGATGCCGGAATTTTTCAGCGCGGAATTTATCCGCTCTTTTGATTCGCTGATCGATTTATCACCGAGGCCAACGATATTAAAAGCATGAAGGCCGACATTCAAGTCGACCTCAGCTTCTATCAATTTTGCTTTTATCCCCTCAAGTTCTGCCGAATAAACGCGCGAGAGATTTTTTATCATTGATATAATCCATCAGCACAAATCAGCTTTATCAGCATAGATCGGCGATTAAGCCGCATATTTTATTTCTAAACGCTGATAGATGCTGATTTGGCAGATTTATGCTGATATGTGATTTTTTCTTTTACAGTTTTTGCAAAGCTTAGATTCCGGAGAAATTTTTAAGATGTCTTCCTCAATTTCTTTACCACAATTTTCACAAAGGCCGAATTTACCATTTTGTATTCTTTTGAGAGCCAAATCGATTTCGTTAATGCGCTCTCTAAGTCCTTGGCCGATCGCGAGGCCCTCAGAAAAACTTTCCGCTTCATCCGTTTCTTCGTCGATATCAACATCCGAGCCATAATCTTCACCTTTTTCTGTTTTGTTCAATTCCGCAAGAAGGCGCAACTTTTCCCTTTCAAGCTGTTTTTTATAATCTTCGATTTTTTGTTTGTCCATATTTATTGGGCTTCGATAATTAAATTTCGAAGACGAAGCTTTGTTTTATATTGCGGCCTTGTTAATCGGTTGGCAAGTGCCTATGCCGCATTAAAAGAAAATATTAAAATAGGGGTGAGGCGATTAGGGATTGTAGTAAGGTAGTGGGGTCGATCTTGCGCAAAATGGATTGTTTGTCGCCACAGAAATCATGCGGTAGCGAAGTACTGTCAAGTGCTAGGATTCGAATTTTGCTAGCTTTTCAGTTATACGGCAAAGAATGCGGCAATTCAAAATCTCGGATAAAACAAACAAAAATGTTTGTCATGTTGCGAAAAAGCATGAAATATACTATGATATGTTAATAAGATGTGGATTCACCAAACATCGCCAACGGATAATGCATTTTTTATGGTCATTGCGAGCTATCAAGCGAAGCAACCCTATTGTTTTTTTTGAGATTGCCGCAGTCGTTTCGCTACTTCGCAATGACGAGTAGAATTATTATTCACCAAGTTTCCAGCATGCACAACGAAAATAGATTTTTAAATTTGTGGAGGCAAATCAAAAATTGTTTATTCCAAATTAAATGATTCCAAATATGTTTGTATACAAACATATTTTGTCTTAAAAACGGTTCTGACAAACATTTTTGTTTCTCAACATAGATGGCAAAGAAAACCGATAATCTAGGAAAAACAGGAGAATCAATCGCATGTGAATACCTTACGAATAAAGGTTATGTCATTTTGCGACAGAATTGGCGGGTTAAGGGTGGGGAAATTGACGTGGTTGCGAGAGCTAAGGACAAGACGTTGGTGTTTGTCGAGGTCAAAACCTTTATGGGACCGCTTGCGTCTGCCCAGGAACTTGTGCCGGAGGACAATATAACCGCCGCGAAACTCGTGAAATTCAAGCGTGCGTGCGAAATGTTTGTCGCCAAGAATCAAGAATCGATAGACGAAAGGCGGGGCTGGCGGATCGATGTTGTTGCTATCGAGGTTTTGCCGGGAAAGCAGCCGGCAATCAGACATTATGAAAACGTGTAATTTCGATCGCGGCGTTGATTTTCCGATATTTTGCAGTTATAATAGAACCAAATGGCGACAAAAGGACCGGAAAATTTAGAAACAGAAGATCTTTCGCAAGTTGAGCTACCCGAGGCGAAAACTGCCGCCGAGCAAAGGGCGGAGATTTTTGACGAGCAGATGAGGGAAGCAAAAATTATGCTCGGCCTGCAGAAAAATCTTACAGAGACGCAGAAAAAGGAACTTTTAACGAACGTAGAGAGATCTTTGAATAAGTGGCTTGATTATGAAGACATGAGGGCCAGGGGCGGCTTTAGCGACGATGATATGAAATTTTTAGCGGAATCGGAAAATCCGTATCACTTTATGACGATGTCAGTTGAAGAAAAAGAACGCCTTTATAAATTACAAAGTAGGGTTCAAGAAATTAAATATTTCATGCGCGAGGAGGAGGCCGGACTTATGGAAACCGAGGAATCGGTTGAGCCGGGGCATTTAGAGAGTATAGTTGAGGAGCTTGATCAGGAAGGAAAAGAAATTAATGATGAGCGGAAAAAACTTAACGTCAAAGCGCTCGAAGCGGGCAGAAAAAAATGGGGTTTTGATGCGGCAGAATGGTCTGATGAGTTGCGGGGGGAAATGGATGCCCTGCAACGCAAGTCGACGTGGAATTTACGCCTTAGAAACGAGGTCACTAATCCTTCGGAAAAGAATTCAAAGTCGAGGAGCTTAGAAGATATAGAGAAAGGATTGAGGCAAAAGATTTTTGAGTCCGTACGACGCCTAACCAAGGAATTCGAGGGGAAGGAAATTGATGCGAATAGCAAGATTAAGTTGTACGAAAAATGGGATATTAACGAGAAGCATCCACGAGAATGTTTCTTTAGCCACATTGATCCGGAAACAGGTTTGCTATATGCCTCTGACGCGAAGATTAAAAAGGGTGGTTCAAACGTACTTTACGGACTTAAGGTGGAAGACGTCGCGAGAGTGGACAAGCTACCGGGTGGAACTTTCGAAAAACTCAAATCGAAACTGAAGGGAGGGGGAAAGGAATCTTCTCCGCAGGGAAAATGAGCATCGAGAATCCTTTTGAATCAGCGCTACCCGACAAAGAGGAAGCCGACGTGGGTTCTTTGGAATTTTGGGAGAAGATGGCAGAATTGCGGGATGTTATTCACGCTGAAATGGCGGAAGAACTACAAAAACGGCTGAAAGAAAATCCAAAGCCGACAGAAGAAGAATTACATTCGGCGGCATTTAACGAATGGATCGAGCCGCAAATGCGCGATGCGGTTGCCGAGATGTATCGAAAGGGGTACGCGACACAATCGTCTGGATTCTACGGCGACCACAATGAAATTCAAGCAGTAGACGGATACTTTTTTATTGACGACGAGACGAAAAGGAAAATTGGAGCACTTGGCGCTGAAGTTCTCGATGGGGCGGGATTAGGATTGCCGATGAATAAACTGATTAGGCAAATACGTTTTTATCCAAAAGATACCGATATGACTAGTATGAAGGAGAAGTGGGATGCGATTGCCGCTGCGCTTCCGCAACAGGAAGGACCGACGGCCATTTGTGATCGCGCCGAGGAATTTCGGGAAGAGTATGCGCCAGATCATCCGAGTCTTGAAAATGAGCGCGCGGAATATTTTGAGGCACTGCGAAAACGCGCGGGAGTGCCAGAAGATTAAAATCTCTCAACTTAGTTTCTATATAAAACGAAGCGATTCAATGTTTTCTCATCGCCCTTGATACTCGCTGACTCGTTTTGGGCCGAAGAAACCAAGAAAGTAGACCCCGTGCTTTATCAGCGTATTGTGGCCAGTCACCGTAGCCCCGCCGAATATCCTTGACCCCTAGAGCGCCACATGTTATGCTGGAAAAGTAAAGAAGCCCGCTTATGAAGCGGGTTTTCGAATTATAAACATAATACTAATTACTAATGCGCGACGAATGCAACGAATAACACTCATTTTCATTAGAACTATTAGCAGCATTCGCATGAATTCGCAGATTAGCATTACACTTTTATGCTCAATATTAAAGACATAGGCAAAGCCCTCAAACAGGTTGCCGAGGAAAAGGGCCTAACTCCCGAGGCGGTTTTGGATGCGATCGAGACCGCGATCGCCGCCGCCTACAAGCGTGAATACTCCGAACGCGGCGCGATCGTGAAATGCAAATTCGATCTTAAGACCGGCGCCCTAAAGTTCTGGCAGGTAAAAACCGTAGTTGATGAAACCACAGTCCGTTTTGTTGAAGAAAAAACCGAAGAAGAGATTGCCGCAGAGGAAGCCGCAAAAAAAGAGGGGAAGATAAAAAAAGAAGAGCCCGAGCCCATTCGACACGCTCAGGGCGAGCTGGAAGATTCCGATGAACCAAAATTGCCGCGTTACAATCCCGATCGCCATATTCTTTTAGAAGAAGCGAAAAAAATACAGAAAGGCGCGAAACTCGATGAAGAAATTATTTTCGATCTTGAAACGCGCGAGGACTTCGGCCGCATTGCGGCACAAACTGCAAAACAGGTTATTTTGCAGAAATTGCGCGAATCGGAACGCGATTCGATTTTGGGCGAATGGCGCGACAAGGAGGGAACGATCGTAAGCGGCGTTGTTCAGCGTTTTGAGCGCGGGCATGTTTATATCGATCTCGGACGCACGATTGGCGTGATGTTCGCGAACGAATCAATTCCAGGCGAGCACTACCGCGCCGGGGAGCGCTTGCGATTTTTCGTTTTGGCCGTGCAGGAGGATACGCGATTGCCGAGTATCGTGCTTTCGCGCTCGCATCCGCGCTTCGTTGCCGAGCTTTTCAAGATGGAAGTTCCCGAACTTGCCGAAGGCATTGTGGAAATTAAGGCCATCGCGAGAGAGCCCGGAAACCGAACAAAACTGGCCGTTTCTTCGAAGGAAGATGGAGTTGATCCGGTTGGAGCACTCGTCGGCCAGCGCGGGACGCGCGTCATGGCGGTGAATAACGAACTCGGTAATGAGAAAATAGACATTGCCGAGTGGTCCGAGGACCCGGAAAAATTCATCGGCAATTCGCTTTCGCCGGCAAAAGTGCAGGCGGTAGAGATCTTGCCACGCCGCGAAGCCCGCGTTTACGTGCCGGAGGACCAATTAAGCCTGGCGATCGGCAGGGGCGGGCAGAATGTGCGCCTGGCCGCGCGTCTCACCGGTTGGAAAATAGACGTGCGCTCGCAGACACGTCCGGAAGAAGTGCAGGAAGGAGGAGTTGCGGGAACTCCGCCCGGCGGAGAAGCGGTTGAACTTCCAACGGAGGAAAAAGAGGATTTGTCGGTGTAGGTAAAAAATCTATGTCTATCTCCAACAAGCGTAAGGAACTTGTTATGGTGCCTAGCGAGCGCGTAGTTAGTAAAATCTTTCTGATTAGAGGCAGAAAAGTGATGGTAGACCGGGATCTCGCCGAATTGTACGGCGTAGAAACTAAGGTGCTTAACCAGTCCGTGGCAAGAAATAGCAGGCGTTTTCCGGGTGACTTTATGTTTCGGCTGACGAAAAAAGAAATGGAAACTTTGAGGTCACAATTTGTGACCTCAAACAATGGGCGTGGTGGTCGTCGCTACTTGCCATATGCATTTACAGAACAGGGCGTAGCAATGCTCTCGAGCGTGTTAAACAGCGAACGAGCGATTCAAGTTAACATACAAATTATCCGAACGTTTACAAAGTTGCGCGAGATGTTGTTGGCTCATAAGGATCTACAACGTAAGGTTGAAGCAATGGAGAAAAAATATGATCAGCGGTTCCGCGCCGTCTTCGACGCCATCAAACAGCTTCTTGTCGAGAAGGAAAAACCGAAAAGGCCGATGGGGTTTTGACGCACGCTCGCGCCCAAAGGGCGACTTGTCGATCCAAACGTCATTTGCTAAACTATTTGGAAATCAAAAACGTCAAAAAAATAAAATAACATTATGAATGTATTATTAATTCCGCTGTTAATTCCGCTTATCGCCATCGGCTTTGCGGTTTATCTTGTTTTCTGGCTTTTGAAAAAGGACCAGGGGACCCCGAAGATGCAGGAAATAGCCGGAGCGATCCGCGAGGGAGCGTCGGCATTTTTGAAACGCCAATATAAAACCATCGCTATCATCGGCATTCTTATCGCCGCCGGCCTTTGGCTCACTTATCAGTTGCTTGGCCAATCGGCTACCGGCTGGCAAACTTCTCTTGCTTTTATTTTCGGAGCTTTTTCTTCGGCGGTATCGGGAATAATCGGCATGTCGATCGCGGTTCGCAGTAATTTGCGTTCCGCCTCCGCGGCGAAAAAAAGTTTTAACGAAGCGCTGACCATTGCTCTCCGCGGCGGCGCAGTTTCCGGCTTTATGATAGTTTCCCTAAGCTTACTGGGCGTTGCCGGTCTTTTCGGGATATTCAAATGGCTTGGGTACGCCGATGTGCAGATCCCGGCCCTTATCGTCGCGTATGCTTTTGGCGCTTCGCTGATCGCCCTTTTCGCGCAGCTTGGCGGAGGAATTTACACGAAAGCGGCGGATGTCGGCGCGGATCTGGTCGGAAAAATTGAAGCGGGAATTCCGGAGGACGATCCGAGGAACCCGGCCGTAGTTGCCGACCTTGTCGGCGACAACGTTGGCGACTGCGCGGGCCGTGGCGCCGACCTCTTCGAATCAACCGCGGCGGAAAATATCGGCGCGATGATCTTGGGCGTGGCGTTGTACCCGACCTTCGGCGCTTCGGTGATCCTTTACCCCCTCGTGCTCCGGGCTTTCGGGCTTTTGGCCTCGATCGTGGGAATATTTTTCGCGCGAGCGAAAGAGACCGACTCGCCGATGAAAGCGATGAACAAAGGATATTTCGTTACGAGCGCGCTTGCCGCGGTCGCGTTTTATTTCGTGACGCAGCAGATGCTCGGCAATATGTGGTTTTTCTGGGCGGGAATTGTCGGTATCGTGACGAGCATTATTTTCGTTTATCTCACGCAGTATTACACCGAATCTAAGTTCAGGCCCGTTAAAGAGATCGCGGAAGCGTCGCAGACCGGACACGCGACCAACATCATTACCGGTTTTTCCGTCGGACTCGAATCGACCGGTCCGACCGTGATTGTGATCTCCATCGCGCTTCTCGCGTCTTATAAGCTCGGAGTGCTAAGCGGAGTTGAGGGCGGCGGCCTTTATGGCACGGCTGTCGCGACGATGGGCATGCTCGCCACCGCGGCTTATATTTTGGCGATGGATACGTTCGGCCCGATCGTGGACAACGGCGCCGGAGTCGCGGAGATGGCCGGCGAGAGCGGCCAAATGCGAACGGTGATGGACAAACTCGATTCCGCCGGCAACACGACGAAGGCGCTGACCAAGGGTTATGCCATTGGCTCGGCGGCGCTCGCGGCATTCCTCTTAGTCGCCGCTTATATGGAAGAGGCGCACCTCGAAAGCATTGACCTAGGGAAGGTAGAAGTGTTCGTCGGAGCGCTCATCGGCGGCGCGCTGGTTTTCGTTTTCTCTTCGCTTGCCATCCGCGCAGTGAGCAAGGCGGCCTATTTTATCATCAACGAGGTGCGCAGGCAGTTTAAAGAACACCCCGGCATTATGGCGGGAACAGAAAAACCCGACTACTCGAAGGCGGTGGACATCACGACGAGAGGCGCCTTGCGGCAAATGGTTCTTCCCGGAGTTCTCGCGGTCGCCGTTCCTATCTTTGTCGGCCTCGTCTTGCGAGCAGAAGCCGTGGCGGGCTTGATGATCGTGGGCACGATCTCCGGAATTCTTATGGCCACGTTTTTGAACAACAGCGGCGGCGCCTGGGACAACGCCAAGAAATTTATTGAGGAAGGCAATCTCGGCGGCAAAAAATCCGAAGCGCACAAGGCATCGGTTACGGGCGACACTGTCGGAGACCCGTTCAAGGACACGGCCGGTCCCTCGATCCACATCTTGATCAAGCTTTTGGCGACCTTGAGCTTGGCGCTTGTCGCGTTGTTTGTGTAGCTTGCGATTGTCACAGAAGAAAAACGGCACACTCGTCAGAGTGTGCCTTTTTAATAGAAAATTATCGCCAGTGCGAGCAAGATGAGTGCCGCAATCACGGCATACCGCCAATATTCGGTATGTATTTCCGTCTTGTTTTCCTCAACGACGGAAAAACTTCTTTGGGAGTTTATTGCTTTTTCGATGAACGCCTTGGCACTCCCGCCTTCGTCTTCGATGGTGAATAACTGTCCGCCGGTTGCCCGCGCTACGTATTCGAGGGATTTCGTTTCAAGCCGAGTGCGTTCGCCGCGCCATTCTTTTTCGACTTCTTCGTCGTAATCCTCCCCCTTTTTGTAGCGGCTAAGGATGGACAAAAGCGGATATCCGCGCCGAGTACCAACGCCGATAGCGAAAACCTTGATGTTGCGCCTGCGGAATTCACTGGCCACGGCACCCAGTTGTTTGCGAGTATTAATTCTGTCATCGCCGTCCGTGAAGATGAAAACTATCCTGCCGTGCCTTCCTTTGGCGCCGTGGGCGAGAGCATCGAACGAGTCCTGAATGTCGAGCGATTGGTAGACGTGCTCAAGCGTGAGCGCGAGATTCGTATCCCAGACGGTTTCTTCGCCCTTCAAGCGTTTGGGCAAACGAATTCTTGCGACTTCGCTCGTGAATCTGTTCACGTCATTCGAAAGATAAAGCTTACGGAAAGAATCTTTGCCGAACGCAAAGACGCTCACGCGGTCTCCGGGTCGGAGGATTTTCTCGGCAAGCTCCAAATTTTCTTTTTTGGCCGCTTCAAGCCGCGATGGGTTGATATCTTCAGCGCCCATGGAAAGCGACCGGTCGATGATGGAGATAACGTCCACGCCGCCGGCTTTGAGCTTGTTTTCTCCGCCTTCCCGAAATGGCCTTCCAAGCGCCACGATCGTAAGCAGTGCTACAAGCGTAGCCGCGAGCCAAAATTTTATCCTCGGGAAAATGGGATAGCGCGACAAATGCGTCCGCAGGGGGGTTTTGAGCCGTTTTCGAATTGCGACCGCGGTCCAAAGCAAAGAGAGTATCGCTACAAGACAAAGGAGCCAGAGGTAAGTGTATTCGAGAAATTTGATGTTCGCGATAAATTCTCGGATCGCGTCCATGTTTTACCCCTTGCCTTTTTTGTTGGTAGAGTTGCCCGGTTTTTTGTTGCCGAAGCTCGAGCCGTTTTCGGGAAGTTTTCCGGGATCAGGTCCGCCTGGTTCGTCTTCGCCAAGTTTGAACTTCGGCGAAGGCGATTGGTTCTCAAGCGCCTTTTTGGCCGATTCTTCATCGGTCAAAAGGTCGTAGTTCCACTTGTCGTTGAAGTTGGAATCCGGGCCGACACGAACCGCTCTTTCGTATTCTGGCGCCGCCTCCCGCATCGCAAAGTCCAATCCTTCCTTTTTATGTCCGGAAAGATAGAGCGCCTTTGCGAAACGGAATTTCGCGTTGCCGAGAAGATGGAATGCGATGTAATCGTTCGCCCCTTCAAGTTCGCGCCCGACGCCTTCATAGTCGCCGACAAGATAGAGATAGCTTGCGGCGTAACGGCGGTCGTTGCCCAAGAGATCGAAGAGCCAGCGCATCTTGAGATAGCCGACCACCTCGTAAAATTCCAAAAGATGTTCTCGCGCTACACGCGCGGAAATCGTGTCTTTGCTCTTGACTGCGGAGCTGAAATCATCGAGGCGGGAATAGAAATTCCCGAGTTCGTAGAACCAGTAAGAGCAGAAAAGCGCGATGGCCCCAAGGAGCACAGTAGTCAGTATCCTTCTTGATCTGCTTTTCGGATTCTCGCGCGCATGATTTTGCATTTTAAACACCCCTGAATTCAAAAATACTGATTTCAGTTTAAATCCTATTTTGCAGGGCGGCAAATATAAAGCTTGGTGAAAAATGGTCATTCCGAGCTTTGCGAGGAATCTCAGATTGCCGGGAAATTCATCGAGATTCTTCGGGCTCAAGCCCTCGCGCCGCCGGCATAGCATTTGGCGATGCACGGCAGAATGACAAAGGAAAACGCATTATTCACCAAGCTAAAATGAAATCCCCGCTTCAATAGCGGGGATATTTTTTATGGATATTCGGTCCAACGCAGTTCAACGGTGAGTCCAACGAGCGTGCCGAGGAGAAGCAAGAGCAGTCCCATCGCCAAAAACCGCTGGAAAATATAGAGTTTCGAGGCATATTTTTCCACCTCGATCCTCGCTTTTTCCGTTTTGTCGATGTCCCGAACCGCTTCTTCCAGCTCTTTTTCGTCGGTGGCGCGGTAATACTTTCCACCGAACGAAGATATGGTGCTGATCAGTTGCTGGGCACGGGACGACACACCACCCTCGCCATCGCTTTGGTCGACGAAGACGATGTAGGGGACGATCTTCCGTTCCTTAAGCTGCTTAAGTTCCGCCTCGGGGTAAACATCGACTTCGGCATCGGTGAAAATCACAAGAGTTTTTCGTTTTATGTGCGGGTCCGACTCTTGGTCGAAATAAGGAATCACTCCAGCGAGCGCTTTCGCGAGGTCCGTACTACCTTCGTCCGGAACCGGTTGAATGCGATTGCAGGGAGCGATAGTTGATCTCGAATATGTCGTGCCGAAACTTTCGAGCTCCGAGAAAAAATCTTCTTCCGCGACGGATGTCGTGCCGGAATTTTTGAGACAGTAGTCTGGCAGCGGGGTAAATGAATAGGGCGCATCGAAGACCTGGAAAAAATATGTATCATCGTCGACGATGAAATCCTCGGCCTTATAAGGGTTGTCGGAGAAGAGCCAGAGCGAAACCCTGTCTTTTTTTCCCCGGCGGAGCATGAGGAACTTTAGATGCGCGTTCCTCGCGATCTCGCCTGCGGATTTCCCGGTGTCTCTGAATTCGTCCGCCATCGAGCCCGAGACGTCCACAAGGTCCACTCGTTCGCGCGATTCAACCACTTCCACGTTCTTTGTGCGTGGCAGATATGGATCGGCGAGGGCAAAGATAAGGAGCGCGGTTCCCGCGGCGAGGATTATCTTCGGGGCCGTTCGCACCGCCTTTATCCATAAAGACGGCCGAAAGTTCTTCGGGATAACATGTCCGGAATGCGCCCTCGTCCTTTTGCGGGAAAAAAGAAGCTTGAGCAGCAAGAGAAGGGCAAGTGATGCCCCAATGCCCGCTGCCCAAGCCAGAGATTCAAATTTAACTTGAGTGAAATCGGTGCCGACGAATTCGGCGATCTTCGTTCGAAACAGGATGAGGGCGTCCATCAAGCGATCCATTTGAGCCACCCCCAGAATTTTAGTTTTCTGAAGATCGCTTTGGCGTTCTTGAGGTCCGCACCCGCGTCCACCCGCGGGATTTTGCCGGATATGGCAGCTTTTTCGTAAAACGCGTATCTTTCCGCGAGTTGCGCCAAAGTTGCTTTGCGCCTGCCGCTCTTGAGCTTGTCCACGTGGCCGAGGATCTCCTGCGCCGTCCAAGCATTGCATTCTTCGGGAAGTTCGAGCATAAGCAATTTTCTCTCAAGCTCCATGAACTTGAGAACGCAAAGCGCCATCGAATCTTCGGTCGGTTCATTCTTGCCGAGCGTTTCGATCTCCGCGATCAGACGTTCGATCTTCCGATATGCCTGCCGTCTTGTTTGCGCTTGCTCTGCCGGAGTTTTTTCGGCGGAACTCTTGCGGAGTTCGCGCCAAAGGTATCCCAAGAAGAGCAGCGCAACGAGGACAGAGAGCGCCCAGAAGGCGTAGGCATACGGCCAAAAAGTTCCAAGGTCGGTTTCGTCGCGGATATCGAGATGCGGTTCTTTCGTGATCGTGCTTACGTACTTGATCCGCACCCCTTCAGTTTCGAATTCCCTGACCTTCGTTTCCTTTTCGTTGCCGCCGAGGGTCTTCACGACCCAGAGGAATTTTATTTTCGGTATGGCGTATTCGCCTTTTTCTTTGTTGATGACGCGGAGGGTATAAGTGAAATCCCAATCGTATTCTTTGCCGTTCTTGTTTTTGGTTATTTCAAGCCGGGTCGCTTCGAACGGAGCGAAATTGAGCTTATCGGGCTGCATTTCGTCCGCGAGGATCTCGATCTCTTTTCCGCGGTGGCTAAGGTCGAGAAAGCGCACGCGGTAGGTTTGCTGGAATTGATCTCCTGTTTTGACAACGGTTGTGCTCGGTTTTTGCGTTTCGACGATCAAGGGAGACGTTCTCGTTTCGGAAATGACGAAGATCGCCAAAAGCGCGCAAATCAAGCAAATCAAAGCCGTTTTCGCGAGTGCCTGTCTCATGCCTGCCACCTCCTTTCTTCGGAAAACTTGGCGAGCGCTTCAAAATGCCCGCCATAGTTTAAGACAAGCGAATCAACGCCGTTTTTTTGCAGCCGCTTGCGAAAATCATCCTGTTTTTCTTTAAGATGGGCTTCAAGCTTTCGGAGTTTGCCCAAAGAAATATCCGTTCTTTTGCCCGTTTCCATGTCGCTCATGTGCAGAATTCCCGATTGCGGCAAGGAAGAAAATTCTTCCTCGTCTTCCAAGATAAAGAAGATGAATTCGTGTGGGGAGCGGAGAAGCGGTGAGTCGGCTATTGCTTCGCAACCGACGAAGTCGGAGAGTACCGCGACCAAACATGGTTCGGGGAAATTTCTCCGGACGTAATCGACAGCTTGCCACAAGTCGGTTTTCCGCGGTTTTTCCGCGTCCGCAAATTTTTCAAAAAATTTGCAGAGCTGGAGGATCAGATAATAAACATTAGATTCTCCGCCGCGTGGCCGTTCTTCAATAAGGACCTTATCCGCGAAAGCCAAAAGCCCGACGCGGTCTCTTTGGTACGCGGCCGTGAGTCCCAGCGTTCCTGCGACTTCTAGAAGAAGCCGGAGTTTCGGGGGGAAAAGTTCCGGGCCGAATCTTAGAGACGAAGATGTGTCTGCCAAGATCAGCAGGGGGAATTCTCTCGTCGGCCGTGCTTCGCGAACATAGACCTCGTCGCCGAAGCCGGCCTGGACTCCCCAGGCGATCTGTTCCACAGAATCGGTGCCGGGGTCGTACTCCCGATATTGATAGAAGTCGATGCCCCGGCCCTGTGCCAAACTTTGGTTTTCGCCAAGCTGTCTGTTCCGTGAAAGAGTTTTGATGGGGAAGCCGCGTTCGATGCGTCGCATTGCGGCAACGACTTCATCGTAGATCATGACGGAACCTCGGTTCCTTCCAATATCTTCTTCACAATGTCTGCTTCTTTGATGTTGGCTCCGGTAGCTATGGGAGACGTTATCAGCCGGTGAGTCATGATAAGGGGCGCTACATATTTTATGTCATTAAGATCAACGTGCATTCTTCCTTCGAAAAATGCCCGTGTTCTTGCCAGCGCTTCGAAATGGAAGTTCGCGCGGGGCGAGATCCCGGCTTTCAAGTTCTCGTCGACGAATTCTTTAAGTTCGTCTGTGGAGTGGAGGCGCTTGTCGCTTCCGGGCCGCGAGTTCTCGATGAGGCGCATGATGTATTCGTCAACCAAGTCCGAACCGTTGTTGCCTCTTCCGGGAACGCTCACAGTTTCAAGTATGAGCTGACTGATCAGAATTGCTTCCTTAAGGTCAAGTACCTGTTCGATCTGGAGCCGCTCACCCTTCGCGTCAACCAAAACGTTGCGCGCTCTGATCATTTTCTCGTTTTCTCTTTGCGGGAATCCGATGCTCAAGGATGCCGTGAAGCGATCGCGTTGAGCTTCGGGGAGAGGATAGGTGCCTTGCTGCTCGAGCGGGTTTTGGGTCGCCATGACCCAAAAGAACATATCTTTTTCGTTGGGATCGTCGGAGATCGGGAAAAGCGGGAAATTATCTTCTTTGAGCCCGCCGGCTTCAAGGTCGATCGAGCCGATCGTTGCCAATCTTTCTTCCATTGCCTGGAGGAAAGCCGACTGGCCCTTGGGGTGGGTTCTGTTGATCTCGTCAAAAAGTATCAAGTTTCTGAAGATAGGACCTTTTTGGAGAATAAACTTCCCTAAGGGTGCGATGTAAATGTTCTTGCCAACGACTTCACCCTCTGTTTTTTCCGGACCGCCCGTGATCAAGGCGTACTTGCCACCAATTGCGAAAGCAAATCCTCGGATGAGGTCGGTTTTGCCGACGCCGGGCAGGTCGATCAAGAGCGCGTGGGCTTGGCCCAGCTCTTTTCGTCCCGCTTTCGAGGTGTAGGGGACCAACGTGAAAAGGCACATTAAGAGATTGTGTATCGCGGGGTCGATTCCGAAAAGCCACTTTTTCACTTCATGTTCAACTGCGTAGATCTTTTCTCTTGCAGTTTTTTCATCCATTTTTAGTTCCTTTTTCAAATGTCGAAAATCTAAGATAAGGATACGGCGAGAAAGTTGTTCAGTCAAAAGGCCGAATTTCGAGACAAAAATCCCCGCCATTGGCTTGGCGGGGAATATTCGTTATTAGTTGCCGATGCTGGAGTAGAGGTCGAGGATCTCTTCGATCGGGGTCACGTAAGTTGTGTCGGAAACGGCCTTGAATTGTGCCGCAAAGGGGTTTATGAGCATCCCCCGGTCGTCGAATTCCATGCGTACAACCTGCTCTGCAGTGATAAGACCGATAAGTTCTCCGCGACCATTCGTTACGGGGCCGCCGCTCAAGCCGCCGAATGAGAACTTGTGGTTGCGGTCGGTTTTAACCTTGATGTAATAGTTGATATCGTCTTTCACCTTGCCCCACTCGTCGTCTTTCCCGGCTAGTTTGATCTTCTCTCTTGTCGCAAGCACCCTTGCTTCGAGCCGGTCGGAAACAATTTCCGATTCGCGGTTCTTGTCGTGCATTTCGATGCCGTAATAATCTTTGAGGATGGAGATCACCGTGTCGGGGAATCCTTCCGCCGCGTTTGCTTCGCGTATGTAGAACGGGTGGGGATGGAAGCCCTCGATGAAAACTTTTTCACCGACCTTAAGTTTGCGCGCGGTTCTTTTGTATGGCATGGGATACGGCGAAGGATCGAATTTGCCGTTGATGGTTAGCGCTGCGGCGTCACGGAGCGGCGGGATTTTGGCAACAGAGGCCTCATAGACAGAACCGTTGTAGAACAGCGTGCAAGTTTCGATACCAAGAGAAAAGAGTTCGTCCGTAAAGTGTTTGGCCGTGAAAAATCTTCCGCTTTCGTCTATGGAAAAAGCTGAAGCGATGATATACGGTCTGCCGTTCCATTCGGCAACGACGAGCGCGACCGGCCTCTGTGGCCACGTGTGATTGTAGGATTTTCTCCGCGGTTCGGGGGTTTTGCCACAAGCAGTCGCAGAGATCAACACGGCGATGAGTAAAAGAACCCGGATTTTCAAGGCGCACCTCTTTGGTAAGTACTGGCTTCAATCTATTCCTTTGCCGCCGCGCGGTCAAAAGGCGGTCACGAAGGGATTGTCGTAAGAGATCGTGGCGCATTCTTATATTCAGCGATCGCTGAATATAAGAATAATTGAAAATTGTTCGTAGCAGCAAAGTGTCCTGTCTGACGATCGTCAGACAGGACACTTTGTATTGTGGTATTGCGTTACTTGTATAATTGCATAATTTGAGAATTGGCATTATAATTGCCATAGTTTGACCTCCGCCTCAAAACGGAGAAATAGGTCGGCGGACCTTAAACGCGAGGTGGTGTATGGCCAATCTGGGACTGAATGCAAGGAAAGCCATGGAGAGAGAAGGAGATCCCGACTCTGGCAGGAATTTGAAGTTGCGCAGGCACGCGGCCGTTATCGCAAAAGCGATCTTGCGCCGAGTGTATTTGAACGGTTCTCGTGTTCTGGATCTTCCGCGTGGGTATGCGATAGAGAGGACGATGTCCGGGCGCAACCGCCTTGTCCGGCCCGGTCATAGAGTTTACTACGTCGAAGGAGAGAGAGGCACGGCGTCTCTTGCGGGCGCGAAGGAAATGGCGATAAGCGTGGCTTGTGGTTGGCTTCATGAAGTTTACTCGTGGATTGTTTCTGAATTTGGGCAAGATGCCGCCAATAAGTTTGCGCAGGATTTGCAAATGTGATCCTTTGGGCGGACAAATGTCCGCCCCATTATTTTTTTAGCGAAGCTATTCGCGGCTTGTCTTTCTTATTTTAATTTGCTAGAATTTCAATCATGGAGGAACACAACCAATATTTGATCCCGACGGTTATCGAGAAATCCCAGTTCGGGGAGCGGGCGTATGATATTTACTCGCGGCTTTTGCGCGAGCGCATAATTTTTTTGGGCGGACCGATACACGACGGTGTGGCGAACACGGTTATCGCGCAACTATTGTTTTTGGAGCACGAAGACCCCAAAAAAGACATCAAGCTTTATATCAATTCTCCAGGGGGGTCGGTAACGGCCGGAATGGCGATTTACGACACGATGCAATTCGTTAAGCCGGATGTTTCAACGATCTGCGTCGGCATCGCCGCTTCGATGGGCGCCTTCCTTTTGGCTTCGGGCAAAAAAGGAAAGAGATTTGCCCTGCCGAACGCCGAGGTCTTGCTGCACCAAGTGATGGGCGGCGCCGAGGGACAGGCGATCGACATCGAGATAACCGCAAAGCAGATCGTGAAAACTAAAGACAAAGTGAACCAGCTTCTTTCGAAGCACACCGGCCAGCCGCTTGAGCAGGTTGAAAAAGACACCGACCGCGATTTCTGGCTTGGCGCAAAAGAAGCCAAGGATTATGGCGTAATAGACGAGATCATCAAGAACTCGAAGAGCGAAGGCAAGTAGCGCTCGGTTTTTGCTTCGCGATGACCAGATTCGCTCCACTCCTGCGGTGGAGCGATCTTGCATCTCGGGTCGATAAATCGCTCCGCGATGCCAAGCTTATCGGCCCTCCGATAGCTCCTCGCGAAGCAAAAACCTTGCTTAGTCGTGCTTAAGGAAAAAGCCCCATAAGTAAAACTTTGGAGCTTATGTAATAATATAAATTACAATGTCTCGCGAGGAACAAGTTAAACAGCTTTTATCACGCAATGTTGTCGATGCGATCGACCGCGCGCATTTGGAGCGGCGGCTTTTGGCGGGCGAAAAATTGCGCGTGAAGCTTGGCATCGACCCCACCTCTCCTGACCTTCACCTTGGGCACGCTGTTGTTTTGCGCAAACTCCGCGAGTTTCAAGATTTGGGGTGTAAGGCGGTTTTGATAATAGGGGACTTTACCGCGCGCATCGGCGACCCGTCAGGCCGCGACAAAACCCGCCCGCCGCTCGGCGAAAAAGAGATAAAAGAAAATATGAAAAAATATAAAGAACAAGCTTCACGCATAGTTTCTTTTTCTTCAAAAAACTTTGAGATTAGCTACAACTCGGAGTGGTACGGCAAGATGAGCTTGTGGAGTTTTATGAGCGAGCACAAAATGATGACGCGGTTTGCGGTTCAAAACTTGCTAAAAAGAAAAGATTTCAAAAAGCGTTTAGAGGAGGATAATCCTATCGGACTCGACGAGTTCATATACCCCCTTTTCCAAGCGTACGATTCTGTCGCAGTAAAAGCCGACGTAGAAATTGGCGGAACTGATCAGATATTTAACTTGCTCATGGGGCGAAGTACGATGCAAAATTACAACTTTCCCGGAGAAATAGGGCAAGATGTTTTAACCACGCCGCTTCTTGAAGGCACGGATGGCGCGCGCAAAATGTCCAAGAGCTACGACAATTATATCGGTTTGAACGACGCGCCGGCCGATATGTTCGGAAAAATAATGAGCGCGCCGGATAAGCTTGTCGAGAAATACTTCTTGCTTTGCACGGATTTGAGCGAAAGCGACATCAAAAAACTGCAAAAAGAGCTCCAACCAAAAGATCTGAAAGAGCGGCTTGGGTTTGAGATTGTCAGGATTTATCATGGTGAAAAAGCCGCGCGCGAAGCGCGGGAAAATTTCGAGAAAGTTTTTTCGAAAAAAGAAGCACCGACCGATATGCCCGAATTAAAAATGGAAAGAAGTGGGGCTCCGCTCGCTATTGTGGTGCGCGGGTTAGCTTCCAGCAACAGCGAAGCAAGGCGCCTTATCGAGCAGGGTGGTTTTGAGATTGACGGACGTACGATAAAGAATCCCACGGAAAAACTGGAATTGCGCGGCGGAGAAGTTGTTAGGATTGGTAAAAAGAAGTTTTTTAGAATAAAAATATAAATCCGCCCCTCGCTAGAGAGGCGGATTTTATTTTTAAGGATAAATCGATCGGAGCGTATCGCGATTTTCAAGATAATACTTTTTCGCGGCCTTGAAGTTCACCTTGTTTAAAACGGGATCGAACCACTGATTGAACGCCGGTTCGTCAAAAATGACCACCTTTTTGGGTCTCCAGTAAGGGTTTGGCAGGTCGCGGAGATGCGCGGCAAGACCTTCTTTCGTAAATGACGCGCCTGGCAGAATAAACGCGTGGGCCGGGGATTGGCCGGTTTTTTCGTCAAGTACGCAGAATACGACACAATTCTTGATGTCCCAATATTTAAGCAAAAACTCGCGGACGGGGGCTCCGTAAACCCACTCCCCGGCCACTTTTCCGGAATTGTCTTCTCGATCGATAAACCAAAGAAATCCGTCTTCGTCAATTTTTCCGACATCGCCGGTATAAAGCCAGCCGTTTTTTATTTTTGCCGCCGATTCTTTCTGGTTGCCGTAATAGCCCTTCATTACCTGCGGCCCGCGCACGATTATTTCGCCCATTTCTCCCGCCGGTTTTTCTTCGCCGCTTTCGACGTCAACAATGCGGATTTCGGTTCCCGGTATGGGTTTGCCGACGCTGCCGATTTTATCCGCGCCGGGTTTGCAGAAAGAAATCACGGGAGATGTTTCCGATTGTCCATACCCCTCATAAACGGGAACGCCTTGTTTGCGGAGCGAAGAAATGAGTTCGGTTGGCGTTTTTTCCGCTCCTGTTGGGCAGAATGTCAACGATGAAAGATCGTAGTGGCCGACCAGCGGCCGGATCGCTTCGAACATCTTTCCCGATCCGGGAAAAAGCTTGATCTTATGTTTCTCGATCAGTTTACAGGCCTCTTTTGGAGAAAATTTCGGCAAGAGCACGAGTTTCCCCTTAAGGCCGATGAGCGTTGTCATGGCCATTGTGAATCCGTAAGAGTGGCACAGCGGCAAAGCGGCTAGCATGGAGGCACCGTCTTCAACGATCTCGCCAAGATATTCGCGGCATCGCCAGAGGTTAGAGACCAAATTTTCATGAGTTAACATCGCGCCCTTCGGAGCGCCGGTTGTGCCGCCCGTATATTGCAAGTGGGAGACATCCTCGAGCGCGGCAGGACTTGCGGCGTATTCCTCGAAGACGCCAAACGATGGTCGCCAGTCGTTCTGCAGAAGGTCGCGAAGCCGGACGACGTTCCCTCGTTTCGGAATTCTTACAAATCCGTAGTTCCAAAGAGCGCTCAGGGGATAGAGCACACTTTTCGTTTTCGGAAGAAAATCGGCCGGGCTCGTGATAATAATCACGGAATCGCGGAATAGTTCCAAACCGACCTTTTCGAGAATCGGCCAGAACGGTTCGGCCACAACAACGATGCTCAGACGCGTTTGTTCGAATTGTTTGATTAGTTTCTCATCAATTTTGATATTTTTCGGTTTGGCTGTCTTGAGTTGGCTTGCCAAGGGAACATAGTTTACGGGCGAGACGATCTGGCGGTTCAGGAGCGCGCCAAAATAAGCAAAGATAAACTGTGGCACGTTCGGCAGGAGGAGCGATATGCGCGGAATCTCGTCGCCCGGGGTGCCCAAACCGCCAAGGCCAGCGAATATTTTTTTAAAAGTCGCCGCCCAAAGGCCAAGATCTTCATAGCTGAACGCGCGTCCGCAGAAATCAATGGCGGTTCTTTGAGGATTGCTGTTGATGCTCCGCCAAAGGCCCAATGGCAGAGGAACAAGGTTTTCTTCTTGAAAGCAGCGGCATTCTTCGTTCACTTTGTGCCCCCTCGGTTGTCAAACAAATTCTGGCTTGAGCTTAACAGAGTATTGCGGCGTTTTCAACCCCTTGATTTATGAATGCGACTTATCCCCAAGAGAAACCTTGCGCGTCCCAACCGAACTGCTATCTTTAAATCAGCCCACTGAATCATAAATACTTTTTATCTCTTCTGCTGGCAATCTTGTCAGCACTAATACTCGCGCGGCTTTGGCTGCGCACATAAACCCCGGACCCCCTCTTTACGAGCGGGTCCGTTTTCTTTTTGACATATCGATTCGACTATGCTAAAATGCCCAGTAGGAACATCAACATATTAGTTCGGGAGGATAGTTATGAAATTCATCACTGGCCTGTTTTGCGCACTGATTTTGTCGGCAACCATTCTGTTCGCGGAAGGAGACAATCTGCACACACCGGAAGGATTTATGCCTCCTTTTGAGGGATGGCGCGCCGTGAAAACGAAACCATTCTTGACGCAGACCAGAAAGTTTCGTCGGGACAGGAAGGTCAAAAACACCGAGTGCCGCATACTCAAGAGCTCGGATGGCAGAGAGGGGTCGCTTTGTTTTGTGCAAGGGATTATTGTTTCAAAGTTCGTGGAGGTCGAGAAGAACCATGCCCATGTTGCGCTACTCAAGGATGACGGAAAGAGCTGGATTTTGGGAGAAGCTGGCACTCTTTCTATGGTCAAAACCCAGAACGGCGTCAGCTTTTGCCTAGAGGATTTTTTCGTGAAAAAACAGGCCTGTGGCGCAGAGATATTGATTGGCTTTTGATTATCAAAAGGTCCCTCTCCGGAGGGACCTCGTCTATTCGCCTTGAGATTAAATTCTGGAGTTTGTATCATTGAGTTTGTAATGCGGGATTCGTACAATGGCAGTACGCCACTCTTCCAAGGTGGAGACGCCGGTTCGATTCCGGTATCCCGCTCAAAAACCCTTGCGGTTTTTTGTGAAATTTGTTAAAACTATTCTTGATCATGTCTAGAACATCCAAGCGCATCACATTGGTTCTCGTGCTCGTTCTCCTCGCCGGAGGGGGCTATTTTTTGGGACAATTTTTGGGAATTACGGGGGGTATCCCGGCGGAGTTTACGAACGCCCGTCTTCAGGGCGCGCTTGTGGCGCAGAATATCGTTAACCTTTCGAACGAATCGGTTTTGGACTTGGCTGAGATCAATAAGCTAGACCAGAACCGGAATTACACCGAGGCACTGAATCTCGCAACTGAAGTTATAAGACAAAGCCAAGAAATTAGAGATCAGGCAGTCCTCCTTGCTTCCGAAGTGGAGAAAATGACCAAGGCGCTTTCTGAGATCGATTCATTCGAAGCGCGGCAAGCGGCGCTGGAATCGATCGCGAACCGATTGGCCCTGATCAGCCGCCTTATAAATTACAGCGGCTACCTCGGCCAGCTCTTGGATGTCTTGAGTTCGCGATTCACCGGCGGCCACGCGCCATACGGTGAGGCGGGACGGCTCATCGACCAGATAAACTCTGAAGTGCGTGCGATCAACAATTTCAACAACCAGGCAACGCAGGCGATGGAAAGGTTTGATACGGCAGTGAATGACTAAGAGTATTCGCTAATAACGCGAATTGAGGATTCATTAATAATGCGAATAGCGAATTGGAAGGGCCAGTAGCTTAGCGGCTAAAGCATCAAGCTTATACCTTGAGGATCGAAGGTTCGAGTCCTTCCTGGCCCACAAAATAAATTTGCGCATAAAAATGCGCAAATTTATTTTGTATGGTGGACTCGAACGTGAAAGGGGTCGGGAAAACGGAAGTTTTCCCGTGGCGGAAAAGCTTGCGAAGCAAGCGGGTTAAAACCGATGGGTTTTAAAACGCAGGCGCAGAGCGCCGAGTAGTGAGATTCCTTCCTGGCCCACAAAAAAACTGGCTGCAAGCGCAGCCAGTTTTTTTTGGTACTATATGCCAAATTCCCCGCCCGCCTTGCTTCGCAACGCGAAGCGGGAAGGCAAATTCCAGATTATAA
>JBBUGM010000026.1:0-18746 GCA_038077975.1 Patescibacteria group bacterium | reverse complement strand
GTTGATGCTGAAAGCCTCGCGCTGAAAGCGCGGGGTTTTCCTCCCGGAAAGGCAACAAACGGCGACTCATTGAGTCGCCGCTAAAACCCTTTTATTCCCCGCAACTCTGCCGCTTTCCTTCGAGGACAAGAATGGCTTTTTCGTGCGCTAAGCCGTGAATGCGATGTAGTCGCCTATACTTACTTAAAGGACTGAAAAAGTCGCTTTTTTGATATCTTAGCATTCTAAAGACGTCGACTGCGCCAATAAGCGGAGAAAGAAATAGAGACAATATCTTTTCTTTTTTTGTTTGGCGAGACAACGCCTCTGCGCGGCGCAATATTCTTAACACACGCTCACTGCTGATTAAATCGGCGGCGAAAATGTCCGCCTCACATTCTGTGTAAACTGGACTCTTGCTGTTTGCTTGAGTTTGTTTATCTTCGCTGAGCAAAATAACTTCATCGTCTTGACGCCAGAAGAAGCTCGTTGTGGTGTGTCCTAAGATAAGATGGCCTATTTCGTGAGCTACAATAACTATTTGGGTATCTGGATCATCGAATACGACCGTTCGATCAAAAACGATGGCGTTAGAATATGCCGCGGCAGCTACCCGTTTTCCGAGGTTCATGATAAAAACTTTCGGCTTCTTTTCTTCGTTGACTAGCTTTTTATCAATCCCATCTTGCCACAATTCCTCGAATGTCGCCCGAAACCGCTCCTCTGTCTTAATCTGCGGTTCTTCCGCACCGCAAACGCTGACAGTTAAACAAAAAACTATCGCCAACAGACACACTCGCAGTTTCATCCATCCTCCTTAAGCGTGTTAAGAAACTAAGCGCATTATACATCAAGAGCGGAAAAAATGCAAACAACACGGCAGTTCCATGCGACATCTGACATCTGACAACTAACAGCGAGTATCTAACCCTTCGACAATCTCAGGGAATAAAAACTCAATTGCCTCCAACGATCTAATTACTCAATTACCTAATTACTATAAATTACTTTTTTGCTAGTTCCTCCTCTACCACCGCCTTGAACTGTTCGTAAGGAACCGCGCCTTTGATAAGGCGGCCGTTAACAAAACTGGTTGGCGTGGAATTCACTCCCGCGGCCGAGGCGTCTTCCTGATCTTTGGAAATCTGGTCCGCGTATTTGTTGCTGTCAATACAACTCGTGAAGTCGCTCACCTTAAGTCCGAGCGCTTGAGCGGTCTTGAGGAAAAATTCTCTGTCCAAATTTCCGTTGTGCTCTTGGCCGTCGCGAATCTCTTCCGCGTAGATGGCATCGTGGAAGGCCCAGAATTTGCCTTGGTCCTTGGCGCATTCCGCGGCTTCCCCGGCCGCGACAGATTCCGGTCCCAGGAACTGGAAATTCCTAAAAACCATCTTTACTTTGCCAGATGCGATATATTCATCGCGTAATCGCTCGCCGACCTGCGAATGAAACCGCGCGCAGAACGGACATTGAAAATCGCCGTATTCGATGACCGTCACGGGGGCACTGGTGTCGCCCAAAATAACGTCTCTTGCGCCAACCTCCGTCGGCCCACCGCCTACTGCGGCCAATTGCCCATCATCACCGCTTCCTGCAGGCAATCCTTCGGCCTGCGGCGAATTTTTTGAACCGACCAAATAAATTATTGACGCCGAGATCATAAGCCCGGCAACGATGATGCTTGCCGGCAACATATAATTCCCCTGCTGTTTTTGCGTTTCGTTTTCCATAAATTAAAAGGTATCAAACTAAGCAGACGACGTCAACAGCTCATAGTCCCTCGGAAAAAGGCGCGCGGCGATACGGAATATTCCGTAGGTAATGAACGGCGCCGCGAAAACGTCAATCGAATAATGCACATGCGCCAAAAGCACGCTTGCTCCAAAAACGAACGCCGCCGCGAAGAAAAATTTTCGCCAAAACACATCTTTTGTGAAAATGAGAAACATCAGCACCGGCAAACCGGTGTGGCCGGAGAAAAAGAAATTTCCCTGAAAAGTGAATAGTCCGTATAATCCCTCGGCCGGCCCCCAACCGTCGCCGATTACCGCTCGCTCCGGATAAATGCCGATATGCGTCAAGCTGATGAAAAACGCCCTGAAAATTATGAAAAGCGCGATAACTTTGAGACCGAAAAGCAGATAACGCGGGCGCATCACGAGCAAGCTTAAAATTATCGCCCAAAATGCGAGCGAGGCCTCGACTATCAAAATATCCAAACTGATGACGGGAAGATTATCCAAAAAAAGATCGCCGACAAAAGGCGCCGAGGCCGCGCTCCTCGCCGAATATCGCCCGGCGCTAATTTGCACGATAAACGCGAGGATTAAAAGCAAAAGCCCCATGTAAAGGGAATGCTTGCGTTCTGGTGTCCAAAACTTATTTCCGGGCATACGTAAATTATAAATCATTGTATCTCCCGTTAATTCATCGCGGAGATGTTGCTGGTTTGACATCGTGCCGCGCGAAAACGACAATATATTCAACGCTTCCAATGGTGCAACTGAACAATAAATTCAGGATAGCGGGGCTTCTTCTCGGAGACGTGACTGCTCTTTATGCCGCGCTTTTTATCACGCTCATGCTCCGGTACGGCGAGACGTTCTACGCCGAATTCTTGCGCAGTCATTTCGCGCCGTTCACGATAATCTTCGCGTTCTGGTTCGTGGTGTTCTACGTTGCCGGCCTCTACGACCTCCGCCATCTGCGCAACAATTTGGATTTCTTCAAAACACTCGGGGCTTCCTTGGCCGTCAATTTCACTATCGCCGTTTTCTTCTTCTATCTCATTCCTTCATTCGTGATCGCGCCTAAGCGAAATCTTTTCATTTTTCTCTTGATATTCGGATTGATCGAATTTTTCTGGCGCAGATTTTTCAATAAACTCGCGACCTCGGGAGAAGCGCCGAACAGAGTGCTTTTGATCGTGCCCCACGCGGCAAGCCCCGTTCAAGAACTTGTGAGGACTTCCCTGTGGCTGCGGCAGATCGGATATGAAATCACCGCTCAAATTCCGGAAGCGGACATCGCAAGCGCTCCCGAGAAACTGGAGCGGATCGTTGCGGAGAAAAAGATCAATTTTATCGCCGTCCCCCGCCGGCTCCGCAGCAACAACAAACTGGCAAAGCAACTTTATGAATTCTTGGGCAAGGGCGTTGAAGTCCGCGATCTTTCCGCTTTTTATGAAAGCGTCACGAGAAAAGTTCCGCTCGAAGAAGTGGAGGAAAGCTGGTTCCTTGAGAATCTCGTTAACATTGAAACATCTTACGACCCCGCGAAGCGTGCCGCGGAATTCATTGCCGCGGCTATATTAGGCCTCATTTTACTGCCGCTCGGACTTGTTCTGGCAATTTTTGTGAAATTATCTTCGCCCGGGCCCGTAATCTACAAACAAACGCGCATCGGCAAAGGCGGGAAAGAATTCACGCTCTATAAATTTCGCACGATGAAACTGCATAATAACCACGTTTGGCCGGAAGAAAATGACGAACGCATTACTCGGGTCGGAAAATTCTTGAGGAAAACCCATCTCGACGAAATGCCGCAACTCTGGAACATCGTTAAAGGCGACATTTCCGTCGTCGGCCCGCGGCCGGACTTCGTGGATTTCTACAAAAATCTAGAGCGCGACATCCCCTACTATGCAATACGCACGATCATCAAGCCGGGGCTCACCGGCTGGGCGCAGATACACCAGCCGATCACTGCTTCACTTGAAGACACCAAAGAGCGGCTTGCATACGACCTTTACTACATCAAAAACCGTTCCTTGATCCTGGACATGGCGATAGTGCTAAAAACATTGAAAGTTCTGTTCACGGCAAAAGGTCTATAACACATTGGCACATCGGCATTAATCAGCTTTATCCGCGTCAATCAGCGTTAAGAATAAATTTTGACGATCTAGGCGCTGATAATTGCTGATGATGGCGGATTTATGCTAATACTTTAATGAAATTATTAGTCACGGGAAGCGCCGGCTACATCGGCACATTCCTTATAAAACGTTTCCTCAAAGAAAGATCGATCGAGAAGATCGTCGGCATTGATCTTTTGGCGCAACCCAAGGCAGTTTCCGGCAAAAATTTATTCTGGGTCCAACACGACCTTGCCCAAGACGGATGGCAGGAAAAAGTTTTAGGTTACGGGCCGTTCGACGCCGTGATCCACCTCGCCTTCAAGATCCGTTCTCCCTACGGCGGAGAAGAAAAGATAAAAGAGAACAACTTGGGTGCTTCGCGCAATGTTTTCGAGTTCGCATTCGAGCGCAAGATCCCAAAGCTTATTTACTCTTCGAGTGTTGCCGCCTACGGCGCGAAAAAAGGGAATATCGACAAGCTCCTAAAGGAGTCCGACCGATTGGAAGAAAAGACATCTCCCTACGGATACCACAAGCGCCTCGTCGAAGAAATGCTCCAGGTGCTCTTCGCCACGGCTAGGCCAAAGACGCATGTGGACGTCGTGCGCCTCAACAGCGTTACCGGGCCATACGGGCAATCGCTAAAGAGCAAATTCATCGGACTCATCACTTTCCTTAAAAAAATTCTGCCCTTTGTTATCGAAGCAAACCCTGCTTGGGCGCGGCAATTCATACACGAACGCGATGTCGAAGAAATTTTCTGGCAGCTTCTTGGAAGAGATGCGCGACCGGGACAAATCGACATCTATAATGCCGCGCCGCCGTCGTATCTCACAGCGCGGGATATCGCTAAACTTCTCGGGAAGCGCGTCCTTAAATTCCCAAGTTCCTTGGTTAGACCCTCGTTCTGGCTCGCCTGGAACCTTACTCTCGGAAAGATGCCGACCCATCCTGATTCCGCCGCCGGGCTCATTTATCCCATCAACGTTGACGGCTCAAAACTCGGCGAGATCGGATTCCGCTATCGCTTCGGCCCGGGCGATGCGCTTCTCGGGAACATTTAGTGTCCTGTTTGACGACCGTCAAACAGGACACTAAATGAATTGCCGCGCCCCGAGGGGCGCGGCAATTGTTTTCCGTATGCGACACTAGAATACTGCTTCTTAACTCAATCTTTTCTTACCCGCATCGCCATCCATTAATGCTTTTTTGTAATTCTCTAAAAGCCATGAACTTGATTGGACTTTCCCTCCCTTGCCAACTCCGAAAACGGCTTCGCATCCGATAGCTGCGCAAACCGCATTCTCGGGAATTGTGCCGGCTGTCCTGTCGCCGCCGTTCGCAAAAACGTCTGGCCGCAGCTCCTTAAGGGCTTCGCATACGCTCATGTCGTCAGTATTGGGAATGTGCTTCGTCAAAATCACGCGGTCAACCGGCTTCAAGGATTCGATCATTTTCTTGCGCTCATTCTCCGGCATAAAAACCAATCTCTTCTTTCTGCGAAGCCAGTTGTCGTTGTTCAAAATAACGACGAGTTCGTCGCCCAATTTCTTCGCGGCCTCGAACATGCGCACGTGCCCCACGTGCGGCGGGTCAAAACCGCCTGAAACCGCTACAACAGTTTTTTTGGCTTTAGACATTATGATAACGAAATGCCAATATACAAATACGTGTGAATGCTGCTAATAGTTCGAATTCGCATTATTCGTTGCATTCGAATGAATTCGCAGATTAGTATTACACTGGTATCATAATTCCCATGCTCCAAAAAATCAAGTCCCTCCTCTTCCAAAACCTCACCACGCGTCAGACGGTCGCAAAAAATACTTTCTGGCTCGCGGTTTCAAATATCGGCGGCAGGCTTATCCGCGCAATAATAATTATCTATGCCGCGCGCGTTTTGGGCGCGGCCGAATGGGGGCTTTTTGCCTTCGCGGTATCCGTGGCCGCATTTATGACGGTCTTCTCCGACCTCGGCATCAGCGCAATTCTCGTCAAAGAAACCGCGAAGTTAAGAGATGATCCCGAACGGCAAAAAGAGATATTGTCCGCGGCGTTATTTGTCAGGTCCGCCATGTTGCTCGTAGGCATTGTCATCATCGCGTTCATCGCTCCTCAATTGACCACAAACGCAACCGTAAAAATTCTTTTGCCGATCGTGGCTTTCATTTTGGCCTTCGATACCATACGTGAATTTTGTTTTTCTTTGATCAAGGCGATGGAAAAGATGGAGTGGGAGGTCGGCTTTTTCTTTCTGACAAATATCGCTATCGTCGTCTTCGGCTTTATTTTTCTCGCAATAAGTCCGACCGTGGTTTCTTTCACTTACGCCTATGCCGCCGGAACCGCCATCGGCGCGGCCTCTGCCGCATATAAGCTTCGCGATAGTTTCCGCGGGATTTTTTCGCATTTCTCCACGCGTCTTGCTAAATACGTAATATACTCCGGTTGGCCATTCGCGCTTTCAGGAATATTGGGAGTTTTGATGATCGATACGGACGTCATTTTGGTCGGATGGTTAAGATCCGCGGAAGATGTTGGACTTCTTTCGTCGGCGCAAAGGATAGTTCAGCTTTTCTATCTGCTCCCCTCGGTGCTGGCAGTAAGTTTGCTACCGACATTTTCTCGCTTGGCACATCAGGAATATGAGCGATTTAAGGCAGGCCTGGAAAACGCATTATGGCTCACGTATCTTCTCGCCATTCCGCTGTCTTTCGGCGGGGTAGTTTTAGGGAAAGAAATAATAGCTCTGCTCTTTGGGACAGAATACATTGGCGGCGCAATTCCTTTTCAAATTCTTATCTTCACGCTCCTTATTAATTTTCCGGCGGCTATTCTTGCCAACGTTATTTTCGTTCACGGCAAACAAAAACATTTGGCAATCTACGCGGCGATCGGGGGACTCACGAACGTCGCATTGGATATTCTTTTTATTCCACGCTATGGCATCATCGGCTCGGCTATAGTCACATTCATCGCGCAACTCGCGAGCAACGCCTACCTCTGGCACATCGCGAGGTCCGTGATAAAGCCATCTGTATTGCCGCGCCTCAAAAGGGTCATTCCCGCCGCGATCGCGATGTCGGTTTTCGCTTTCGGTTTGAACACCCTCTCCGTGCCGGTATTGCTCAACATTGCTACCTCTATCCTTTTTTACTTCGGAATGCTACTCGCGCTCCGCGAGCCGATCATACGTGAAATACGATTGGTGCTCGCGAGCAGGAACTCGACACCCGCATAGAACCCGTATCAAAAATATCAAAATTTTATTTCCTGAGCTTGTCGAAGGATAAAATTTGGATAATTTATTGCTTTTTTGAAGATGGATCTCAGCAAATTCAAACAATACTCATTTTGAGATGAATACTAGCAAAAAATATTACCTTTGGAACAAAAATTTCTTAAGCCGGGAAAGAGGCGGGTTTAATGCCCGCTTTAAAAATTCCGGGATATAAGCGTAAAAAGCGAAGGCGGCAGCGATGATAACTGCCAAGGAAAAATTGGGGTAAAACTTGCCGTAGCGGAAAACGATGGTAATCCCCGAGCGGGCGCATTCGCGTTGTTTCGTGAAAGAAGTTCCTCTCTTCCAAACACGATAAGCCGTGAAATACCTCTGGAAATTATAAAGCTTGCCCTGCCGGCCCATTTTGAGCCAGAAATCCCAGTCCGCGAACTGCAGAATGGTTTCGTCGTAATAGCCGAGTTTCTCCGCAACGGCGCGCCGAAAAACGGTGGTGGAATTCACCATTGGGTTAGCTAGAAGCAGTTTCTGCCTGATGGCCTGGTCTTTCTCGGGCTTAAAGAAGCGGTTTTTTTCTTTCCCATTTTCGTCCACCACCACAAATCCTCCGCCGCAACCGACGTAGTCCCGGTTCGCATCAAGAAATTTAATTTGCTCTTCCAACTTGTGCTCATCGAGCCAATAATCGTCGTCGTCGAGGATGGCAACGTACTCGCTTTGCGCCTGCTTTAGTGCGGCGTTCGAAATTTTCGCGATGCGCCCGAAGTGTCCCGCATTAAAATATTTGATACGGGCATCTTTTTTCTGCCCGCTCCGACTCGGAGACGAGGCGAGCCATTCCGCCACCACGGCTTTCGTATTGTCGGTCGAACCGTCATCGGCAATGATCAATCCCCAATCCCTAAAAGTTTGGGCACGAACCGATTCGATCGCTTGGCCGAGAAAGCCGGGGCGGTTCCATGTCGTCATTAAAATACTAACGCGAGGGGTAGGCATAATGTCTTACAAATTATAATTGGCCACCATTTTTATATACAATGCTTCGATGCTGAATAACCAAAATTTTCACCGCATTCCCATCAATCTTAAAAATGACGCGGTAATCACCCACGCGAAGTTTGCGATAGCCCCGGAGAGACCTGCGAAGCGGCTTTCCAAATTTCTCCGGTGAAGTTGCCAGTTTTCTTTCAATCGCTTGTCTGATTTTCTCGCGCCACTCCGGCGCGATCTTGGGTATATCCTTCCGCACTACACGATCGTGATACTCAATCGAAAAGTTTATTTCCATGCCCGGCGGTGAGACACAAAACGCGCTTTCGCGCTTTCGCGCTTTCGCGCCAGAGCGTCCCACACTTCATCCTCCTCAATTTCGAGCGCAAGCCGAATAAGGTGCGCGGCTTTTGTCGCGGCAGGAACCGCATCACGCACCGCCACGCGCGAGAGGACACGCTCAACGTCGGGTGGAAGCGTAACGTTAATTCTTGTCTTTGTTGTAGGCATACCCAGTCAGTATCAACTGCGATTGTTTGGGCGAAGCCCAAACTCGCGTTGACGTAATTGATAATTTTCGACGTTTTCCCCTATGTAATTAAATGGTATTGCTTCGATCAATCAATGGAATGCAACAGCAGTTGATTCTTCGTCGCAGTTGAACTGCTGGGCATATTGCTAGTGTAGCACTTTCGTATCACCTGTCAAGCGGACACATTTTTGACAAAATCGCGAGATTGCGCTAAGATACAGCCAGAATCTCCACCCCTAAAGGAGTGTGCCGTGTTCGCAGAAGGCGAAGAACTGCTTGATCGGCAAGAATCGTGCAAGAACATAATCAATGGATTCAGCATGCACAATGCGATCCTTCAAGGTCTGCCTTATCGCATCAACGACTGCATACGCGTTCAGGGAGCCGCATGGGTCGACGATCCCAATGATCCCGATAATCTCGAGAGTCTCGACGAAATCCTGAAGTGCCTCCATGCGCTGCAAAACGTGGCACCCCCATCCGTCAACTCAAGCATCGAAAAAACGATCATCGTCGCCTGCATTGAAGCAAAAATGATCACGGTGCACTAGGGCAATAGGAGACTGTTTGAAGAGGCCAAAAATGTTATTTCCTGAGATGGTTCATCCTGAGCGAAGTCGAAGGAAAGGATGACATTTTTGGCCTGCCCTTCGATAAACTCAGGGGATAAAATGTGGTTTTCGAACAGCCGCGCAATAATTCAAGGGCCAGCGTTCAACCGCTGGCCCGATCTTTAAAAAACCGGCGGGTGCTTTTGGAAAAAAATTAATCTATACTGAAAAACATTATGGATGGTAATAAAAAAAGAAGGTTAATTTCACGGGGCGACGCGTTTGTTACGCTCGCCATGCTCATTTTCGGTTCGTATGCACTCTTTATCAAACTGCTTCCGGAAATTCCGGTCGTATCATTTCTTTTCGCCATGCAGGTCGTGGGCGCGATTGCCTTTTTTGTCATTGCCGCCCGCCAAGGATTCCGCAAACTAAGCGGTGGAGCATGGTGGCTTCTTATAGCGCTCGCCTTAACCACAACCGCGAACGACCTCGTCTACTTCTGGGCATTCCGTCTTACCTCGGTCGCCAACGCTTCGGTTGCCCACCAGCTCGTTTCGGTTTTCCTACTTTTTCTCGCGCCATTACTTCTCCGGGAAAAAACAAAGAAGAACGAATTCATCGCGCTTGCCATCGCGCTTCTCGGAGTTTTCATACTTTTCGGTCCCGGGCTCTCGCTTTCATCGCAAGATACATTAGGAATTGCGCTGGGCCTGCTCTCCGCGCTCTTCTACGCTTTATTTATCCTCATCTACCGTTACATGCCGACACAAGGATACACTGTGGATTTCATGAATTTTTGGAGATATACGATCGCGACCGCAATTCTTCTCCCTGTAATCCCCTATGCGGGAGGATTCAGGCCGCTTTACGATAATTTTTGGAGTTTAATAATTTTCGGAGCGATTTTTGCAGTGATTGCTTCAAGAATACACAACCTCGGCATCGCACAGACACGCCCGCTACACGTTTCGATTATTGGCAAAAGCGAGCCGGTCATCGCGACTGTTTACGCGTTTCTATTTCTTAGTCAGACACCTACTTTTACTGCCATCATCGGCGGGGCTTTGATAATCGGCTCAAGTTTGTGGCTTGCCCTCCGCGAACCGGAAGTGGAAGGATAGGATTGGTGAATCGCGGAGTTTTTATTCCCTGAGCGGAGTCGAAGGGATACCTTATGGATCGCCTTCGACTGCGTTCCAACCGTGATCAGAACTTCGCTCAGGCAATAAAATCCTTTGCCGTGGCTTACTCGGGACGGTGAGATGGTCGGCCGTTTTTGTTTGACAAAAAATTTCTCCTGCGATATAATGCCCGTAGCATCTAAACTTCTGAAGGAGAACGAAATTGAAAATCAAAGGCGTTGCTTTCGACATGGAAGGCACGGTAGTTAACGTTGAGCCGGCACATCACAATGGCTGGCTCAATGCCGCCCGCGAAATCGGGGTAAATCTAACCATCGAAGAAGCAATCGAAAAAGTACCACACTTCATCGGTGGGCCGGATCCAGATATTGTCAAAGAACTCTTTGCTCTTGCTCCATATCCTCCTAGGTTTTCCGAGCAAAAGTTCCAAGAATTCATGGCTCGAAAGTGGACGCACTACGATCAACTTCTGGGCACATTGGATTTGAGTCCTCGGCCTGGATTCCTTGAAGTACTCGGCAAATTCCGCAGCATGGGTATCCGAACGACTATCGGCACGGCAGTCGAGCTTGAACGCGGGCTTGCCCTTTTGAAATACTCCGGCCTCGCGAAGCTTTTCTTGCTTCACGAAATCGTACTCTTGACCGACGTCAAGAACTCAAAACCGGCGCCGGACTGTTTTCTTGAAACCGCCGCGCGAATGGGCGTCAACCCCTCCGAACAACTTGTTTTCGAAGATTCGCCGCGAGGAGTAAAATCGGGCGTCGCCGCCGGCTCTCCAGTAATCGGCATTCCTGTTTATGACAACGAAACTGCCAAAGAAAACCTTGTGAAAGCTGGGGCCGCAAGAATCCACACAGACTGGCGAGAAATTAACGTATCTGAACTGCTCGCCTCGTTCGAAAATTGATCACAAGTGCCGTTGCATTACGCAACGGCACTTATTTATTTTCTAACCCGGACTTTCTTAAATATTCTTCCACCTCTTTCAATTTCTCTATAGTATCTATACCCTTCGAATAATCATCGCACTCATAGGAATAAAACGCTTCGCCGCGAGCAACAATATCCGGCAATAATTGTTTACCTATTTCATACGGCACGTTCGCACTGCTGCGCTCAATACCTCCTCGTTTTCGCTCGTCGGCTGTATTCGGCGGAACATAAGACAAAATTTTCTTTTTCAAGATGAACACTCCGCGCATGCGATAGGCGTTCGGATACTTTTCGCTATGCGGCTTCGGGTGAATTTTTATGAATTTCCCGTCAGTGTCCAGCTCGGCAACGTCGGCATCCGCGTAGTCGTCCGTCTTTTTCATCCTCTGCATGCCGATCTTATCCGCCGGCAATTTCTCCCACGCTTCCTTCATCTTCGAATAATCCACTAAGCTGAACGTATCGCCGTAAATCAGGAAAAATTCATCGTCGAGATTGCTCTCGAACTGCTTCGCGCCTCCGGCAGTGCCCAGTATCGTGGGCTCAAAAGCATAGTGTATTTTCACGCCCCATTTCGCGCCATCGCCGAAATAATTTTTTACGGCCTCCGGCAGATAATGAAGGTTTATAAAAAATTCCTTAACGCCGTGCTTCTTGAACTGCTCGATGTGCCACTCTAGCATCGGCTTGCCCAAGATGGGAATCATCGGCTTCGGCATCGTGTCTGTATAGGGACGCATGCGTGTGCCGAGGCCGGCACACAAAATGATTGCTTGCCCGGCAGTAGGTCGAGCACTGCAACGCCTCCACGTTTTCTTCTGTTCTATTTTAAGAATTGGCATGTTCGATGTTTTGCAAATACATATTGTCATTGCATGGGCGCTGTTGAAAACGATGTGCTCGACTCACTGACCGGGCTTGCTTGATCATGAATGTACCTTAGCCGATTCTCATGCGCTTGACAATTTCTGCATAAGGGTTTACAATGTCCGTAGTTAACTTCAACTCGAAACTGAAAATCGGAGGTGTGTTGTGGGCAAAAAAAGAACGATTCTGGCAGTTCTCGGACGAGGGATACAACAGAATGAGCCTGGCGGACAGTGGCATCTTACTGGAGACATCGAAGTGTGCGACGAAAAATTCGCGCATCTACCGGTACGCGTTCCCGAAAACGACGACGATCCGCATTCCATCGTCGGCGGAGGACATCTCAATCTTTTTGCCGGCATTCAACTATCTCGTTCACTAAATCCTGAAGTCGTCGTATGCGCTTTCGGCTTCCGATCGAATTATCTGAAGTCCGTCAACGCGCCGAGTGAATCGCAAGTCATGTCGGATGAGTTTGAAGTACTCCGCGGCAAACAGAATTATGGACCCACGCTTCACATTTTCCGCGAAGATGGAGGGGGATGGAGCCACGTGGCCGACAGACCGTCGAATACCAATCAAGAGATCGACAATATCTTTTATTGGGCACTCAATAGGGATATCTATAATGTCGCGATTGTAACCGTCACCGTGCATGCTGCGCGCTCACTTCTTATGGCCCAACGCCATCTCTCGAGCGGCAAGCCGGGCTACGATAAGATCAATCTCCAGTTCTACGCGAGCGAGAACGTGCTTCTCGAAGCCAATCCACAGACGTGGAGCGCAAGGTGCCAGAAACTCCTTGGCTCAAGGTCATTCCAACGGAATTTCCAGCTTGAGCAACGCGGTATCAACGCTCTGCTCTCTGGCAAGTACAACTCTGTCCAATCCGATCTGACTGCAAAAAAATAAGACATCAGCCGCCAAGCATTTGCTCGGCGGTTTTTTGTTTGACAAAATCAAAAAGGTCGTTTATAATCTACCTAGCTTTTTGTTGTTTTTGAAAAAAGGAGAATGCGCATGATTCCCAAGGATTTTTCGCTCTATTTTGGAAATCCCATGCTCACGGTGATGCAGGCGGTATATGAAGCCGCAGGCGCGATCCAAAATCTTTCCCGAGAAGCGGTGGTCAAAGACGGGGAAGGACACAGGTCGATAGTAAGCAAACCCGACGTAGTATCGCAAAAAACCATCGCGGACATATGCTCCTCTATTTCGGGAATAAAGATCCTCGGCGAAGAGGATTCCGACGACCCGCTTTTTCTCTCGCGTGCGAATCCGGAGGGTATTTTCGAAGGAACTCGGCTCGTCGTCGATCCAATTGACGGCACCGTTCCCTTGTCGCACAAGCTTGGCTATTGGTCCATCGGCGCGGGACTGGTTCAAGACGGAGAGATCGACGCCGGAATCGTCATCGCTCCGGCCACCGAGAACGGAGTGGGCGTAGCGGCGGAGAATGGATCGGGCGCGTACCTCATTGAGGACTCGGGCATTTCGCCCATCACTCCTCAGCAAAGATGTGAACCGAAGAAAAGCGTCGTTCTTTTGGGGGTCGATACGCTACTCTATCAGAATATCACCGCTCTTGTGCCAAGCATCGCCATGAACGTCCGCGCGCTCTACACGACTGGTTCCGGACTTTGGGGCTTGATGATGGTAGCCGCGGGCAGGGCGGGAGCCGTAATACAAACCCCGCAGAAAGCATGGGATTGGGTTCCGGCGTACCGCGCCATTCTTGAATCTGGAAGAATTTTCAGATTCTTCAGGATCGAAAATGGAACATTGGCCTATGTCGAAAAACCCGACCTCAGATCATTCTGCTACGCAAGCGAAAACCGACTCGGATTCGTCGCCGGAATTCCTGAATTATCCGACAGACTCTTCGATCTCCTGTCGCGTGCGAAAAACTGGGAGAGGATCAACCCAGAAACCGCCACAGGAACTTGGTAAAAATCAGCCGCCGAGCGAACGCTCGGCGGTTTTTTCTTTTGGCTTGTCGCTATACAAGTTTAGGCGAATCTCCTAATAACTTGAGCCGCCTTCATAATGTCGCTGACCACAAAATCGGGTTTGGACTGGAACTGCCAAACGTCCTTGCCACCGTGGCCGGTTTTGACGAGTATCGTCTTCATTTTCGCACGATTCCCAGCTTGAATATCGCGGGTACTGTCGCCAACCATAAAGCTTTTCTTGAGGTCAATGCCATATTTTTTTGCCGCTTGAATGAGCATACCTATCTCGGGCTTCCGGCAACGGCACTTCAAGCGGTATTTTTTGAGCGTTGCCTCGGGGTGATGCGGGCAAAAATAAACGGCATCTATCTTTGCGCCTGAACGCTTCAAGCGCCCCAAAAGCACAGCGTGGATCTCGTCCACCTCTTTTGGCCCGATGATGCCGCGCGCGACGACCGGTTGGTTCGTAACAACGATCGCGAGGTATCCAAGCTTATTGATTTCTTTTATCGCTTTCGCGGCACGCGGGAACAAACGCACGTCGCGCACTTTGTGGAGTAACTCTACCTGCCTGATAATCGTCCCGTCACGGTCGAAAAAAACCGCTTTTACTTTTCTTTTTCCCATTCTTTTGTGCTAATGCCCGCTTGCCGCAAAATTTCGGAAATAAGATGCTTGCTAATATCGCCTTGATGCGGATTTGGTACGCGAACCTTGATGCCGTCTTTTACCATAAACAAGTGGCGGCCGCCGGAATACGGGCCGTCAAAACCTAATTGTCTAAACTTGCGCACCAACTTCCGCCAAGAAATATTTTTCGGCATCTATGCGCGCACCAGTTCACGTCTATCGTGCTTAACCCTGAAATCGGCAATTCGTTCCCCGCCACGAATTTTTAAAATCAACCAGTCCTCCAGAACTTCTTTCAACTCTTCGCGACATCTCTCCAGCGTTGGCGCCGAAGCCCAAACGCCGCGCAACCCGGGAATTTCTCCAAAGTAAGTGCCGTCTTTTAAAACTTTGTATTTCGCTTTGGCAAGTTTTTTAGCAATGTATTCCGTAATCATAATTTTATATTAACGCGAGATAACCGGAAAATCAACTATTCATTATCCGCGTATATCCGCTTCTACGCAAAATTTAACTTATCCGCGTAATTCCGCTTCCATCATTTTGCACCGATTCCCATTTCCCTTTCTGCGATTGGAACTTCGGATGCGAAACGATAAGGTGCCAGACAACCGCCTGGAAGGCCTCTGTGTGCGGCGTAACGTTCGCGGAATTAACGACAGGCACGACGACGCAGGCATCCGCCGCTTGCTTTGTGTATCCCCCGTCGCGCCCAACAACGCCGACCACTTTCGCGCCGACGGATTTCGCGTATTTCAATGCTTCAACAATGTTCGCGCTGATATTTTTCTCGGCATTGCCGCCGCCCACGGAAAACACCATGACGGCGTCATTCGCGCGCAAGTTGCTACCTAAAAGCCAGTTCGAAAAAACCGTGTGGAATCCGTCGTCATTCGTGCGCGCGGTCATCTCCGACACGTTGTCCACCGGCGTGTAGGCCTCGATGCCGGTAAGTTTGCGGAAGTCGTTCACCGCGTGGCTCGCGTGCCCCGCTCCGCCGCCGACACCGATAATGAAAAGCCGGCCCTTCTTGTCGCGGACATCTTTCAAAACCTCGATCATTTTATTGATCTCGGCTTTGTCGATTTTTTCGGCGATCAGTTTCACTTCGCCGAGATATGAATTGATGTAGTCGTGATACATGCCAATTTTGTCCGCGAGGACAAGTTATTTATAACGCAGGCCGAGCGGGCACAAAATTGAGCACCCCGCCCACTATGCGCGCAACCAACGCAAACAATATATAAATAGTATTTAGATTTAATGTCATAATTTTGTCATTTATTTCGTGCTTAGTGGGCGGGGTTGAGGTTTGGCGTTCGCTTAAGCTTCGTCTTCGGACTCGCTTTCGCGGGCCAAATCCTCAAGATTCATAAAGTTTATATCCCACTTTCTGCCCGTCGTCGTAGAACATCTTCACCGTGTCGAGCGAAAGCTCGTGGTGATCATACCCTACTTTCTCCAATTTTTTCAAGATGTCGGGGGTTACGGTAATAATCTCGCATCCGGCTTCCTCGGCGTTGTAAATGTCGAGAAGCTGGCGCGGAGATGCCCACAAAAGTTCGTAATTCGGAAACGCGGATGTGAGCGCTTTGCATTCTTTCATTATCGGCAGTGGATTCACGCCCGTGTCCGCAATGCGCCCGGCAAAAACGGAAATGACCGCGGGAACCTTGGGCGAAAGTGATTTTACCGTGAGCGCTACTTGTGGCACGGTTAAAATTGCTGTGACGTTCAGTTTCACGCCGTCCGCGGCAAGTTTTTTGATCAAAACGGCAGAAGATTCTCTTTTGGTATTCGTTATCGGAATTTTTACGTAAACGTTAGGCGCCCAGGCGGCGATAATGCGCGCCTGTCGTTCCATCTCGGCAAAATCATCGGAGAAAACTTCGAACGAGATCGGCTTGTCTTTGACCTCGGCCAAAACCTCTTTCGCGAAGCCGGCGTAGTCCGTTACTCCTGCCTTTCTCATTAGGGTCGGATTAGTGGTAAAGCCCTTGATGAGCGGGGCTTTGGCAAGCTCCAAAATACTTGCTTTTTCCGCCCCGTCGGCAAATATCTTTATTCGCAAATCGTGTGGTTTTGTGGGCATATTTTATACCATATCAGAGTAAAACGGAATATACGCAAAGTCAAAAAACTTATCCGCATACAAAAACCCCAAATTATAACCCCATAGATACTCCGACATTCTTGAGAATATTGGAATGTCGTGGACGATGTGATACGATAAACTTGAAATAACAAAATGAAAACAGCAAAACAGCTTGAACGATACTTCAAGGGGGCCGCCAATCATCGCCGTCTCGAAATTTTGTTTTTCGTTGCCAACCGCGAAGGAGCAACGCTCGACGCAATCGCTAAAGAATTGAACTGTAATTTCAAAACTATATCGGAACATACCCAGCGACTGGTGAGGGCCGGTTTGTTGAATAAAAAATATCAAGGCAGGGCGGTAGAGCATTCGCTTTCTCCCTACGGAAGATCGTTCGTAAAATTCGCGAAAACTTTTTAACCCGCGCCTCGAAACACTCCCAGCAACACTCCGACATTCTTGAGAATGTCGGAGTGTTGTAAATACACCATCCGGGAATGCTAAATTCTTATTCTCCTTCTTGTATCTGAAGATCTATATATTGCTTCCACTATGCGGTTCGCGGCCAGGCCATCCGCGGCGTCGCCTACAATTTTCCCCTTGCCTCTTATTGCCGCCATAAAATTATCCCATTCGCGCTCCCAGCTCGTATCTTTCGGAAATTTAAATATTTTTATTTTAGGCACTCCGAATTGCGGTTTGCGCTTGCCAAACGCTAACGTTTCCACGCCATAACTGCGGCCCAAGCCGTCAATGGATAAAAATCCTTTGTCGCCAAAAATTTCGAAAGAAAAAATATTTTTCCAGTTCGTCGTCGAGACGTGAAATTCGACGGTTATTTTTTTATTTCTAAGAATAGCGAATGTGTTGTCGTCTACGCCGCTCTTCCAAAATTTTGTTTCGGCAAAACCACTTGCCTCGTCAAAATCTCCGGCGAACCATCGTGCGAGGTCCACAATGTGTATCCCCTGGTCCAAGAGTTCGCCCCCGCCGGAAATTTTTTTATTGAAGCGCCATTCTTTTTCCATCCCAAGCCGTCCGCCGTGACCATAACGCGCTCGGATAAAAAGAATTTTGCCGATCGCGCCCTGCCGGAAAAGCTCGTGTGCCTTCCAAATACCATGGTGAAAACGGTGGTTGAATCCGACTTTGACCAATCGCTTCGCTTTTTTTGCCGCCTTAAGCATCGTCTCCGACTGCTTCGCTGTGATGCCGAACGGCTTCTCGCAAAGCACGTGCTTGCCGCGCGTGAGTGCCCCGAGCACTATCGGCATAGCGAACGCGTTCGGCACGGCAACGATGACGACGTCTATATCCGGGCGGGAAACCAGCTTTTTCCAATCGGTCATATGTTCCGCTCTGTATTCCATGGCAAGTTTTTTCGCCAGCACTTCCTTAACATCCGCCACGGCGATAAGCTTACTGCCCCGCTCCGCGGCAATCACTCCGGCCCTTTTTCGGCCGATAAGTCCGGCGCCGACGATGCCAACTTTGAGAATTTTCTTTGTCATACGTTTTTCGTTTTCGATGCGCGTATCGTTTTAGGGTATTCGTTTTTCGTCTTGTCGTATACCGATAGACGATACCGATACGAGCTTCGCAACCGTACACCGTTTTACCGCGGTTTTATTCGTCTTAATGTATACGCGTCGCTTTTCATGATTTCCGCGATCTTCGCCTTATCCCAATGCTTATAATCATCCCAAACGGCGCTCAAAAATTTACCTGTTAGCCCGTCCGATGCGCTTGATGCCAAGAACACGCAAAGTTCCGCCGCTTTTTCGGGCGGCACGCCGCCTTCGTTTTTCTGCTTCAGAAATGCGGCATATTTTTCTTTGCCTACCGCTTTCTCGCCCACGGCAAGTCCCTCTTCCAAAATTTTCGTGTTAACAGGCCCCGGCGCGATCGCATTTATGTCGATATGATATTGCTTCACTTCCTCCGCCAACGTTTCCGTAAGTCGCACAAT
>JBBUGM010000025.1:0-8463 GCA_038077975.1 Patescibacteria group bacterium | reverse complement strand
CTGCAAGGAAAGGCAGATGCGGACGGCAAGTTCAGCTTACAAGCCGCTCTCGGCGAGAAGTGGCATATAGGCGCCGCAAGGGATGTCAGCGGTTTTCCTTACAAGTCTTCCGAGGTAATCGTTGAAACAAACAGTGCTCTTGCGACTGTCGAACTTGTCTTGGTGAAATCCGGCGTTGAACCTCTTCCGAAACCAATTTCTGTTTCCCAAGATGCCGCAGAGCAAGCCATTGCTCAGCTTGGGGACGGGGCGAAAGTGATTGTGCCAGCTGGAGCTGCGGCTCCAAACGTCACGATTACCTTAAACGTCGCGCCGACAGCGGAAGCGCCGTCTCAACCGGCAGCTAAAGTGGTGAGCACCGTCTACGACGTGAACATAAAAGACCCGAAGGGAACGGCGGTTAAGAACTTAAAAGAAGAGTTGGAAATTGTAATCCCGTATGACGAAATAAGTCTTAAAGCCCAAGGCGCCACAGAAGACACGATTGTGCCAAGCTATTTCGACGAGAAAACCGGCGCTTGGGTAAAAGCGGACAATTACACTATTGATAAAAAGAATAAAGCTGTGGTCATGAGAGTAAGGCACCTGACGCTTTTTGCCCTGGTTTCTCCGGCCGACGCCACGCCGCCATCGGCGCCGGCTTCGGCTGCCGCGAAGCAGACTGAGGGCGACAAGGTTACGATCAAATGGACAAACCCGGCGAGCGACTTTAGCTACGCTAAGGTGTATCGTTCCGAACGGCCTGGCGAGCTCGGCCAAGTAATTTCAGCCGGAACAAAAGGGGGTGCACACACAAACAGCGGTCTAAAAGAAGGAGTTAAATATTATTACACGGTTCGCGCGGTTGACCCCGCCGGTAATGAATCTGTAAACGTAAATCAGGTTTCTGTTGGCGTAACGGAACCATCTCTCGTTTCTTTGCCGCCGGCACAGGTAGTGAGGACAAATATCTTGCGCAATCTAAGCGCAGGTTCATCCGGCGACGACGTAACGGCGCTCCAGCAGCTCCTTCTTAACGAAGGCGTCTATCCCGAGGGATTGATCACTGGCCGCTTCGGTCCGCTCACTAAACAGGCCGTGATCCGCTTCCAGGAGAAGTATGCGGACGAGATCTTGACACCAGCCGGGCTTCCATCCGGCAACGGTTTTGTTGGCCCGTCAACCAGAAAGAAAATTGATGAACTCCTTGCGGTGAGCGGAGTCGAACCGTTGGCTGGCGGAGTTTCTGCGCCTCAAGCGGCACCGACCACGCCTCCCGGACAAGCCCTTCGATCGGGCTCAGGGCAAGCTACCAAAGCCACAATTCTCCGTAACCTTATAGCAGGCGACGCCGGCGACGACGTAACAGCGCTTCAGCAGCTTCTTCTTGATGAAGACGTCTATCCCGAGGGATTGATCACGGGTTATTTCGGATCACTCACCAAACAAGCCGTGATCCGCTTCCAGGAGAAATATGCAACCGAAATTCTCGCGCCAGTGGGGCTTGCCAGGGGCACGGGCTATGTCGGTCCATCAACGCGTGCGAAGCTAAATCAGCTGGCGACGCCATCGGCAGCAGCAGCACCTCCATCGGCAAAACCAGCCGCCGCAGCGCCTAAGCCCGTACAGCGACAACTTACAAAGGCTTTAACCTACGGCTTGAAAAATGACAGCGAAGTAAAACTGCTGCAAGAATGGCTCACGCGGCTCGGGGTCTACTCTGACCCGATTAACGGCAACTTCTTTACGCTTACGGAACAAGCAGTGGCAATGTTCCAGTCCCAATACAGCTTATCCATCAACGGTTACGTCGACCAGGAAACAATATCTGCGCTGAACAAGTTGTTCTCCGAGTAAACCTCATTAAGGCGATTCTATATAACTTAATGGGAAAATATTTTCTGTCAGTTTCTGTCCTTATTGCCGCGAACCTTATTCCCTTGGTCGGAGTTTTTTATTTTGGCTGGGACGCTTTTTCGATTCTCTTACTATATTGGTTAGAGAATGCCGTGACAGGGTTTTACGCCATTCTGAAATTGCGGAAGGCGGCGGCACTATCAACGCCTGAAGAACTTAAAGAGCTTAAAGGATATCGGATGTCGCATAGCTCATTTAGATCAAAAGGAACTACTACGATATCGCCGGAGGGACTCGTGGGGTGGCCGCTTATCCGGTTTTTTATCTATCACTACGGCGGATTCATGCTCGCACACGCGCTATTCTTGGGCGTTTTTATTTTCGCCTTTAAATCATCGGGATGGTATAGCCCCCACTCGTTTAATTTCTTGTCGTCGCTTTCCATACTCACTTCGTTTGTTTCTCTTATGGCCAGCCACGGCATCTCTTATAAGGTTAATTTTTTGGGTAAGCAGGAATTTTTAGAAATTTCGCCCGCGCGACAGCTCATGCAGCCATATCGGCGCATCGGCGTGATGCACCTTACGATTGTTTTCGGGGCCTTGGCTTTCATGCTCCGCTCCGCCAAGGTATTTCTTGTGACCTTTATTCTCGCCAAAATCTTGGTTGATGTACTCTACCACCTCAAGGAGCATGGGGGATTGCCCCTATTCAAAGGTTTTGTCGTTGGTGGTAATATAAAGATGAAATAATATGGACATCTCATCTATCGTAAAATTCATCGTTTCTTCGGTTGATTGGGGGAAAGTGTTTTTATATCTTCTCTACGCCATACTTGGCGGACTAGGTTCTTTCGTGGGTTGGGTTGTTATTGCCTATAACAGCTTGGTTAACGTGCGGCGGCGTGCTGATGAGGCGCTTGCGAACGTAAAAACACAGCTCAAGCGGAGATATGATCTTATCCCCAATCTGGTTGAGAGCGTTCGTGCTTATGCAACGCACGAGAAGGAAGTATTTGAGAAAGTAACCGAGGCGCGGACGCGGGCAATGAATGCCGGTACGGCAGCCGAGGAGGCGCAAGCGGAAAATGTGTTTACCGGCGCCCTAAAGTCGCTTTTTGCGGTTGCGGAAAACTATCCGCAACTTCGCGCAAGCGAAAATTTTATGGAATTGCAGAGGGCACTCGCGGATGCGGAAGACAAAATCCAAGAAGCGAGGCGCGCTTACAACGAAGCGGCACGTGAATTGAATGTAAAAGCCGAATCGGTTCCCTTAAACTTTGTAGCCACCTTTTTCCGCTTCAAGAAAGCCGACTTTTTTGACATCGCAGAAGCCGAAAAGGAAGCTCCGAAAGTTAAGTTTTGAGGCTCGGCTTGATGATCAAGTTCTCCACGCGACCCGCAATTGCCTCGCTTATAGCGGCGAATGTTGTAGCCGGCAGTTTTGCGTTCTTTGGCGGGGCAACTCCCGCGAGCCTCCTTACTCTCTATTGGCTCGAGACGTGGATTATAGGTTTTTATAACGTTTTAAAAATCCGCAAAGCGGCGAAACCGATGACTCCCGTCGAGGAAGAATTGATGCGGAAACAGGCCTTCGGGAAAGTCATCGTTGATATATTAACCCTTCCGTCGCATTTTTTCCAAGGAAAAAATTTTCCGGCAAAACCGCGAGAAAAACCGCTTACGCCGCGAGAATCGTTAAGGGGCCCCTATGCAGAAGTTTCACGGGAATCAGTCCTTAGGGTTTTTATCGCCCAGTACAGCTTCATCGTGATTCTCTACGGCGCCATGCTTTTCGGCTTTATAATTTACCCACTTGTTTCGGACGGCGCGGCGCGCGCGGAAACTGCAAACACGGCGCCATTTTTAGGAATGGCGTTTAGTCTTGCAATCTCATTTTTCGCGCTATGCACAAGTCACGGCGTCTCGTATATGACGAATTTCTTGGGCAAAAGCGAATTCCTAAATGTCTCGCCCGCGCGGCAGATGCTTCAGCCATTCGACAGAATTATCGCCATGCATCTTATGCTTCTTTTCGGCGGAAAATTGTTGCAGGTGCTCCATGGTATCGGTGTTGCGACCGCGAGTGCCATCCCGGAAGTCATCGGCCTTGTTTTGATCAAGCTTGCCGCCGACATCGCTTCGCACTCTAATGAACATATGGTTGCCTCGGCGCTTGGTTCAGAGAATTAATGAAACAGGTAATCGCCTTGGCAGACTTGATATAATAAGTTAATGTCCAGGAAGAATATTATTTTCGTTGTGGTCAGCGCTTCGTGTCTTTTACTTGCGAACTTTCTGTTTTTAGCCTTAAATCCTACAGCCTTCGCTCAGTCCGTCGAGAAAATCGAGGGAGACGTTGATCAATTGCTTAAAGATTTTAATAAATTGCTCGAAGAGAAATCCCCTCAAGTGATTGGGGGAGATGTTAAAACGAATACCAATATTGCCTCTAAATGCACGATTGACGGCAAAGAAGTGCCATGCGCCGAGGCGGCATCGTTCATAAAGAAAATACTACTTTTCATACGAGGCATAATCGACTCGTTTATTAACCTGTTGGATCAGCTGTTTTAAAGCCTATCTAAAAATAGTTTTTAAGTATCCCTCTCTTAGGCACAAAACCGCCTTTCGGCGGTTTTGTGCCTTGAATACGGCGCTCAGCCCTGCCTGCCGACAGGCAGGCAGTATACCACAAACGGGACGGAGTGCTCTCGCTTTTCAGTTATCGACGCCCTTCGAGCGGGATAACCTATCACGAGGTGGCTGGGGGGGAAGGAATCGAACCTTCATTGACGGCTTCAAAGGCCGCTGTCCTACCGTTAGACGACCCCCCAATTACACCGATAAGAACATTATGATGCAAAAATTTTCTTAATTCAAGAAAGTAGCGCCCCGAAGACGAAGAAAGGTATAATTCTATTAAGTGGATCCCTCACCTTTTGAGGGCAGGAATGAAGCCCGTACTTAAACAGCATGGCGAGTAAAATTTTAAAATCTGGAGTTAACCTCTTCGCAAAGGTCTCTACTAAAACCGAGGGCGCGCTCCGCGCGCAAGCCCTCAAAAGGTGAGGGATGGATCTTTTTATAAAAAAAGCCATATTCAAACCGCTGAAGGTTTTATTTGTCGCGCCAGAAGCGGCTCCTTTTGTCAAAGCTGGGGGCTTAGGCGAAGTGATGTTCTCGCTCCCTAAGGCGTTATCGGAAATGGGAGTGGACGTACGTGTGATGCTCCCCTACTACGCCGGCATAGATAAAGAGAAATTTCCCGTAACAACCGTTTTCGAGGAACTCAATGTCCCGACCGACAAGGAAAATGAGAGCGAACCGGAGTTTCTCATCTGCAACGTCAAAAAATACACTCCCCCGCTGGGTAACGGAAAAACGCCCGTCACGGCTTACTTCCTGGAGAACAAAGAATATTATGAACTCCGTTCCAATATCTATGGATATGGCGACGACACTGTGCGCTGGGCGCTTCTTTGCCGCGGCACACTGGAATTCTTGCGTTTAACTGCCGATTGGGTCCCCGATATAATCGTTGCGTCCGACTGGCAATGCGGCTTCATCCCGAATCATCTTAAGACAACTTATAAGAAAGACCGGCGCCTACAAAAACTTGCCTCTGTTTTCGCCATCCACAATCTTTATTACCAAGGAACATTCGACCACCATTTTGTTTCAGAAATGGATTTTGATGACGGGAAATCTGCCATCTCTTCGTTTTTTAACCCGCGCCTTTTGAAGCTTAATATGATGCGCCGCGGGATAATGTACGCCGATCTTATCTCCACCGTTTCGCCAACCTATGCAAGAGAGATGATGACGCCGGAGTATGGAGAACTTTTGGACGGACTTCTCCGAGAAAGACGCTCACGTGTCTATGGAGTTCTGAACGGAATTGATTACGACACTTTCAATCCTCGCACGAACGTAAACCTTAAAAAGCACTTCGATTTCAGAACTCTGCAACACCGTGCAGACAACAAACGCGAATTGCAAGGACGCATCGGTCTTAACCAAAAGCAAAATACATTCGTGCTCGGGGTCGTTTCACGCCTTGTCGAGCAAAAAGGATTCGACTTGCTTTTCCATGTCGTTGAACCGCTTTTAAAAGAACTCGGACTTCAGCTCGCCGTTCTTGGCTCGGGAGACGCGAAATACATGTCTTTCTTTCAGGAGCTTGAAAAGAAATTCCCCGGGCAAGTCGCGGCGCATTTGGTTTTCGACTCCGCGCTTCCCCACCTTTTCTATGCGGGATGTGATGCAATTCTTATCCCTTCCAAATTCGAGCCGTCGGGATTAAGCCAGATGGAGGCGATGAGATACGGCGCGGTTCCCATCGCGCGCAAAACCGGCGGACTTGCCGACTCGGTTGAGGACTACGATCCTGAAAAAAATGCAGGCACGGGATTCGTTTTCGAACAATTCGACCCCATGTCCCTTGCCATAACCATCACGCGCGCATTCGAGATCTGGAAGAACAAAGATGCCTGGCGCATGCTACAACACCGCTGCATGGAGAAAAACTTTTCGTGGAGTTATTCGGCGGAAGAATATAGACGATTGTTCGATATAGCAACAAATTTCAGGAAACGCGTGACCGAAGAAGAAAACGGTTAAAATGTATTGGGCAAATTTCTTACATATCTATCAGCCGGCGGAACAACACCCCGACATTCTTGAGGCAGTAGTAAATCAGAGCTATCGCCCTCTGCTCGAAGGACTGAAGCGCAACAAGCATGCCCGCATCACGCTAAACGTCAATGCTGCGCTCGTTGAACTCTTCGATAAATTCAACTACCGCGACTTGATCGACGATCTGCGACAACTCGGCACCTCTGGACAAGTTGAATTCACAAGTTCCGCAAAATATCATGCTTTTCTTCCCTTCCTAAGTTCCAGGGAAATAGTGCGGCAAGTTCACATCAATGACGAAACGAATAAATTCTTTCTCGGGGACGCATACCAACCAAAAGGCTTTTTCCCGCCTGAGATGGCGTATAGCCCAAACCTGCCTTCGGTGATTGAGAAACTCGGTTTCAATTGGATCATAATTGACGAGATAGCATATACCGGAGACATCGAAAAAGTTGATTATTCAAAAATATACCACATAGAAAATACCGGCCTAAAAGTATTTTTCAGAGAACGCCGAATTAGCAACCTTATAATGGGTGCCGTAGTTAGAACAAAAAAATCCTTCTTGGAGGCGACTGGAGGAGAGCTTGATGGCCATCGGTATATCCTAACGGGCATGGATGGTGAAACTTTCGGCCATCACCGTCCCGGACTCGAGAAATTTTTTCTGAAACTTCTCGCCGCGAAAGAGTTCAAATTCGTTACGATATCCGAACTTGCATCACACTTCAAGTCAAAGGAAAATGTCGTTCCCGCTGCATCGTCCTGGGCAAGCAGTCCCGACGACATCAAAAACGGAACGCAATTTCTCTCATGGAAAGATCCGGAGAATGTTATTCACAAATTACAGGCCGATTTTGCAGATTTTACGCTCGAGACGATATACGCGCTTCCGCAAAATCATCACGACTATGCCGCCGCTCGCACAAAAATGGATCGGGCCCTCGCGAGCGACCAATTTTTCTGGGCGTCGACACGGCCATGGTGGAGCTTAGAAATGATAGTGGGCGGAGCATATTATCTTTTGCGAGTCATTCGTGCAATCGCAGACGCGCCGAAAGAAACCCTGGACAAAGCGGTTGATTATTATGAAAAGATTATTTCAACCGCGTTCGAATGGCAGAGTAGCGGCACGGTCCGGGAACTCGCGCTACGACGAAAATCTATTCTCCGTATTCCATTCCGGGAGCGGACGCTTGAGAGCGGCGGCGAAGCGGCCGGAGATTATTTTGCATTTCTCGATATGATGAAAAAACTTGAGAAGAAAGCCGCAAAACGAGGGGAATATGAACAGGCGACGCTCTGGCGGGACGCAATCTATAAATTGACGAACAAACAGGATATCTACGATACGCTGAATGCCGTTGATCTCGTAAGGGTGAAAATCCTTCATGAAAAAGTGGAGGAGGTAATCAAAAAATACCGCGAACAATATAAGCATATTCGCGGCGGGCAACCAGAACAACGGGGAGAATAATGAATATCTTATTCGTAGCATCGGAACTCACGCCCTGGGCCAAGGTCGGCGGCCTTGGCGATGTTATAGGCAGCTTACCGAAGGCGCTTGCCCTCCAAAACTTTTCGAAAAAAAGTTTAGGCGGGCGAGCGCGCCTTGGTATGGAAACAAGCGTGATAATCCCCCGTTATGAGCGCATTAACCTCAAACGCATTGGGGCGAAAAAAATTCTCAAAAATTTTCCGGTTCCTATCGGGAGAACTATTGAGCATGTCGATCTTTATCAAGCACGACTTCCCGGAAGCAAGGTCTCGGTTTATCTTGTCGAAAGCAAACGCTATTTAAGCCGCGGCGAAGTTTATTTTGAGCGCACGGCGTTCGCCGGGTCTTTCAAGGAGATCCAGCGGTTTGTTTTCTTTTCTAAAGCGGTTTTCGAGCTGCTTTCGCGGACTGACGCGGACTTCACGCAGACGAACGCGGAAAATCATAAAAGAACGTTTGACGTTATTCATTGCAATGATTGGCACAGCG
>JBBUGM010000024.1:0-4859 GCA_038077975.1 Patescibacteria group bacterium | reverse complement strand
ATAATTCAACAAAAATTACAAATTACAAGCACCAAATTACAAACAAATTCCAATTACCAAAATCAAAAATTCCAAATCTTTTGAAATTCGAATTTGTAATTTTGATATTGTTTGTGATTTGTAATTTGTTGTTTGGGATTTACGCAAATAGGATCTCTGCAATCTCGGCTTTAGATACTTTGTGCATATAAGTTAATTTTAACTTGTATTCTCAAATTTCATAAATGTTGCTCATTACCAAAAAATAAGTAAACTAATTACAGGAACCATTTACAGTCGAGGTAGCAGGATGCCCCCAAGACAAGTGCCTCTATCACAAATCATGCGGGAGTCGTGGAGGGAAATAAAACACAATCCCACGGGATATCTCCCGGTTTTCCCGAATTGGATTCCATATAACGAGCGCCTGCTCCGAGATTACCTCAAAATCGGCGGCACTTGGGTTTATACACGCACGTGGGAACTCACAAGTTTTATAAGCCCGCTGCCGATACTCCTCTATAACTCCCAAACCACTGTAAGGACGGTCGCTAAGCACTACGAACAAGTATTTGATGCGACAAAACTCCCCCGCGGGTTCATTGTCGGCTACACAGAGCTTATTGAAGTCCGGCCACTCAATGCAGAAGAGATATTTTTCATTTTCGGGCGCTTCAATGGATTCACGAACAACGAAGCGCGGCGTGTCATTCGGAAATACTTTAGCGATCTCGATAAGGGCAGAAAGGAAAGCGAACTGCCGCCGTACATCTGGCCGTGCGAGATCGGGCTTTTCTTCAGTGAGATGATCCGTTTTGAAAATCCTGTTCGCTACCCATGGCGTGGCAGAAAGCATCTTGCTTGGGCATCGTTAGAATCGGTTTCCGCGGAACTCGAGAAAGTTAACGTTGATCCCCTGCGGGTTTCTCGCTTGATGAACAAAAATGTTCCTTGATAGGGCATTCCTAGTCCCCTGGCATTCGCCGGGGGCTTTTGTTTTTTTGCTACCATATTCCACCTGCCCGCCGAAGCCTCGGCGCAGGCGGGAATTCTACGTTCCAAATTCTATCCTTAATGCCCCACCACCGGCGGGCGGTGCACGGCCTTCGGCGGCACTGCCGCTTTTTTTTGCGTCTTCGGCAAAACAAGGTCGGGCACAAGAAGCAAAATCAGGGCCGAAGCGGCGGAGAAAAAGGAAACCAGAACAAATACGGCGTCGAACCCAAATTCCTTGGCGATAATGCCTCCGAAAAGTCCTCCCAAACCGGCGGAAAGCCCGACGGCGGAACTGTCTAATGCCCAATCGAACGAAACTTTGTCTTTGTCGAGGTGGCGGGAAAAAAGTCCCGGCCAGGAAGCGACGTAGAGCGCGATTGCGAATGCGTGAATTATCTCGACCGCGTATAACTGCCAAACCCTGTCAACCAGAACGAACATAAAGGCGGAAAAAGAAGCGAGGAAAAGGCCGGAAACCAAAGCGTAAAAATCATCTTTTTCTCCGGGAGTTCTGTCGAGATACCTTGCGATCGGCAACTGGAGAACGGATTTCAATATCCAATAAATTGCGGCAAAAATGCCGACCGTCACAACCGTAGCGCCAAAAATATTTTCTACGATAAACACCGCAAAGATCGGCTGGATAAGCCCCCAGCCGGCAAAAAATACAAAGTCGACTAAAATTAAATATTGCACGACGCGCCCAACTTTGATGTTAATGTCGAATTTTATCTTCATCGCATTTATCCGGACACAAACTCAAAATCGTTCTCTCCTTTCAAGACCAATTTTATCTTCTGCCCACGGCCGACTTTCCCTGCCAAAAGCGCGGAGGCCAAGGGCGCTCGAACCTTTTCTTCTATAACGCGCCGCAAGGGCCGCGCGCCGAACGCAGGGTCGTAGCCCAATTTGGCGATTTGTTTTACCGCCGCGGGATCGAACTCCATCGCGATTCCTTTGTCGCTCACGGTTTTTGCTAGATCGCGCAGGTTGAGAACCACAATCTTTGAAAGATTCCCGGGCTCGAGGTTTTTGAAAATGACTGTTTTGGAAAATCTGTTCAGAAGCTCCGGCCTAAAAACATCCACAAGCCGTTTCTTGATATATTCGGCAATCTCCACCATTTTTTGCCCTTTGTTCAGGGCCTCGTTGATAATGTCGGAGTGGGCGTTCGAAGTTGCGATAATGATAGTGTTCTGGAAATCAACGACACGGCCCAAATTATCCGTGAGTCGCCCGTCGTCCAAAACCTGCAAGAAAAGATTCAAAATATCCGGGTATGCCTTTTCAAATTCATCCAAAAGTACGATGCAATATGGCTTTTGAAGCACCGCGTCGGTCAAGGCACCCGAGATCCTGCCGTCCGGCGAGCCGATGAAACGGAAGAAGCTTTGCTTGTCCTGATATTCGGTCATGTCGAAACGCACAAGGGCTCCCTCCGAACCGAATTGGACCTTGGCAAGCTGTTTCGCAAGTTCGGTTTTCCCGACTCCGGTCGGGCCCACAAAGAGAAAGCTCGCAATCGGTCCGCCGGCGCGGGAGATACCGCTCCTATACTCACGCAAGGCGTCGGCAACACCCTTCACGGCCTCTTCCTGGTCGACCATGCGCTCGTGAATAACTTCTTCCAAATTCAGAAGTTTTTTCGCTTCTTCCTCGCCGACTTCTTTTATCGGCACATTGGTTTTCGCTTCCGCGGCGGCAATAACAAGCTCTGGCCCCAAATATTTATCGCCGCGATGCTGGGCTTCAACAAGCGCGCTTTTCAAGAGTTCCTCGGCGCTACCCGGTAAAAATCTGTTTTGAAAATATCTTTTTGCCACATAAACGGATTTTTTGATCGCGCCGAAACTGATGGTAACCCCGAATTGCTTTTCGAGAATGAGCGCGTCGTACGTTAATATTTTCTCGGCTTCTTCCGGTGTTATTTCCTGCACGCGCACAACTTCGAAAGCGGCGACGAAATCGCTGCGCGGTTCGATCCACTCCTTGAATTCACGCGGATACGTCGCGCCGATGATCGGGAAATCGTTGTGCATAATGATGGGCATGAGGGCGTCCGCGGCCGAAAGATATGCCGTACCCGACGTACGCACCAAATTATGGATATCGGGGACGTACAAAATAATGTTGCCAGCAAGAAGAATTTCTTCGACTATCACTTTAAGGCGGGCGTTCAACTCCTCGGGCGGCGCTCCGGCAACCAAACTCGAAAGTTCTAATGCGACTAGCCGCTTGTCGAAAAGCGCCTTCGGCACGTCGTCTTTAACGAGACGCGCGGCAAGGTGCGTGACGAGCGTGTCTTTTCCGATGCCGGCCTCGCCGACCAAAAGAACGTTGGGATTAACCGGCCGCGCCAGGGTTTCAATGGCGCGCTCAAATTCCGCCTCGTGTCCTATCAAAAATCCTATCTGATGGCTGCGCGCAAGGTCGGTGAAGTCCGTTGAATATTTGTCGAGTGTCGGCGTCGGCCGCGCGGTCCAGGCGCGATTCATAATTCTGTGCCTGATGCGCATGTGCGTTCCCAAAACAAAACCGCCAAGCGCGGTGGGCATCCGGCGGATGCCGACTCCGTGGCGCAACGAAGTAAGAATAAGCGCCCGCCCCAAGTCCCCTGCTTCTATTTCAAAAATATCGAACAGGCGCTTCAACTCGGGCTCGTCCAAAAGGGGCAGTGCCGAAAAAACGTCGCTTACTTCGATAAAGCGGCGCTGGGCCTCGACCGATTGCGCAAGGGCAAGCTCTACAAGTTTTCCGGCTTTTTCGCGAAGAACTTTCTTCTCGATCTTTTCGCCTTTCGCAGTGGAAGCCAAAATATCATCGAGTTTCGCCCTGAACTCTTCTGGCCGGACATCGAGGCGTCGCAGACCCTCTTTGATCTCGGCGTACCCCAAACACTGGCGCACGGCCTCAAGATAAAAATTGCCTCTTGTGAGCAAGCTCCTGTCAAATGCTTTTTCGATCGCCAAAAATGCCTTTGGCCGTAAATATTTCGCCAAATTCACCCTGCCGCTATGCGGAAATTCGTAAATTGGCCTGTCGGCGTGGCCCATGTGAACCCAGCGGTCTAAGAGAACCATCGCAAAAAACACGCCGAGGGCGCGCACCCAGCCGAGATCGGAAAGAATAAACGTTATCGCCGCCGCGATCCAAACCAAGTAACCGACGTAAATCCCGGAACGCACGAACATGCGGCCAGCTATGGTCATCCTTAGGCGCGGATCGTCGAAATAAATGTCGAGTGTTTTGATGTCTATTTTCTTCATTGGTCGTAATTTCCTGAGCTTGTCGAAGGATTTCCTTTGTGCGCGGTAAGCCCTCGACAGGCTCGGGTAATAACAATCTTTTCTACGATGGGTGCGTTTCTCTATAAACCGCGTAAAACAATATTGCCGGAGGCAGTATCAGCCAGGCGAAATAAACGATGGCGAACGCCGCGGCAATCACGAGATAAAATAAGAACGCGATCAAAACACGCCCGGAACGGAAAATAATCCCCAAAATCCTGCCAACGATCGTGTAGTCCTTGTAGAGCGGCTGGAAAAAATGGCGCAAAGTAACCCTAAGCGCGAACGTCTGGTCCAGATTCTCGAGCAGGGAAATAAAATAATGAAAAATATTCCGCGAACCGTCAACGTACCAATGATGGAAAAAATCCGCAAGGCGGAGAAAAAATCGTTGAAGAAGATAGATTAAGGCGAAGTCCATGCTGACGCAAGCAATGCCAAACTACGAATATCATGCGAATCTACAAAAGTGGGTTCGCGGCATTCGGATGTATTTGTAGTTTCGAATTGCGGTTAATTGCTTTGTTTAAATTATAGCAAGGAACTAAACCACCCCGCACTTAAGTGCGGGGGCTTCTTTGTTGGGTCGACTGAAAG
>JBBUGM010000023.1:0-26797 GCA_038077975.1 Patescibacteria group bacterium | reverse complement strand
GCGCTTTAGCGCGACATACCAATATACTAATTCGTATATTTGCATTATTGAGCTACAGCGACATTCGTATTATTAGTAATCATGTGCAGATTTGCATTACACCCTCGACGCTTTCAATTTGTGTTCCCTCTCAAAACGCTCTATCGCTAGATCTATCAGCCGATCAATAAGTTCGGCGTAAGAAACTCCACTCGCTTCCCATAGTTTAGGATACATGCTTATCTTTGTGAAGCCCGGTATCGTGTTCACCTCGTTCAAAAATAACTTACCGTCTGCGCGTAAAAAGAAATCCGCCCGAGCCATTCCCTCACAGCACAAAACCTTGAACGCGCGCACGGCCGTATCCTGAACTTTTTTTACCGTAATCGCGTCCAATTTGGCCGGAATCTCCAGAACAGCTCCGTTTTCGTCGATATATTTCGCCTCGTATGAATAAAACTCATGCTTGGGGATAACCTCTCCCGGCAAAGAAGCGATCGGCTCGCCGTTGCCCAAAACCGCGCACTCTATCTCTCGGCCTTCGATATATTCTTCCGCCAAAACTTTCGTGTCGTATAAAAATGCATCGCGAAGTGCCTGCTTGAATTGCTCTTCACTCTTCACTTTATGTACTCCGACGGACGAGCCGAGATTCGCCGGTTTTACGAAAAACGGCTTTCCCAATTCCGCCGCAAGTTTTTCATATATTCGCTGAGCTTGTCGAAGCGCGTTGTCTCCTTTTCGCAAAACAATGCACTGCGCGACCGGAATCCCCGCATCGCGCAATAATCGCTTCGTTACGTCCTTATCCATCCCGATCGCCGAACCCAAAACGCCGGCACCCACAAAGGGCACGCCAGCAAGCTTCAAAAGGCCTTGAACCGTACCGTCCTCGCCGAAGGGGCCATGCAAAACAGGGAAAACAACGTCCGCGCCCTGGATTGCGGGAACGCTGGCAAAATCAACTATCGGTTTTTCCCATCTGCCATCTTTCTCTATGCGCACCAGTTCGACGTCGTATTTATTCTTATCGATCGCCTCATAAACATTTTTCGCCGACTGCAATGATACCTCATGCTCAGCTGATTTGCCGCCGAAGAGAATAGCGACTTGAATTTTTTTGCGTCGAAACATAATCTATATCCTATTTATAGCTCCCCGAACTGGAATTTGACAAATAAAACGTTTTTGTGCTATAATACCCTTAGATTCGCTTCCATAAAAAGGAGGTCTTGAAATGACCAATCGCAGGTTCGCTCACTCCTGTTTTCGACTCGGGCTTCTGGCCGCTTTCTTGGCCGCGGCTTTCTGGGGTATTTGGTCTCTTTTCGCGCCAATCCCTGATCACGGGACATTGCTGGTTACCGAAAATCCTGCCTGGACAATTCCTCTGCACCGCCTCTGGGATATACCCTTCGCTTTCCTTCTGGTTAATGTCTATGGTTGGGTTTTGCGCCTGGCATATCTAGCCTTAAATAAGTTTGGCGGCAACGATGAAGATTTTGGCGTTGGCCTTGTCTTTGGCCTTGGCGCTGGCCTTATCTTTGGCCTTGTCGTTGGCCTTGGCGTTGGCCTTGGCGTTGGCCTTGCCTTTGGCCTTGGCGTTGGCCTTGTCTTTGGCCTTGTCGTTGGCCTTGTCTTTGGCCTTGTCTTTGGCCTTGTCGTTGGCCTGAAATATGTCTGTAGTCAAACATTCTGGGGCAACATGTATGCGTTTTTTGCCGCCCGCGATAAAGCGTGAAAACTCAAAAACTCCCGCCTCGATGTTTCAAGTCAAAAGCGCTATCCCGCGGGATAGCGCTTTTATGTTTTTACTGATACTGCGATTCTCTACCGACCACTAACACAGTGTTATGCTATAGCATAACACTTTTATGTTTCTTGCGAATTTTCAGGATTGCTTTGCGGTTGTTCTGCGTTTCCCTCTGCGCTCGCCTCCGCTTGCCCCGTGTATCCGCCCGCAGGCGAATTATTCTGGGTCTGCGTTTCAAATTTTTTCAAAAGTTCCTGGTATTTCTCAACATCAGGAAGATCTTCTTTGCCTTTAAGCCCCAAGTGGCGCCAGGCCTCGAATGTGGGGCGGTAAAGGAAGGTGTTCGGATGCTCGGGATTGTCGAAGCGCTCGACTAGTCCCCGCAAAAGCAAACTGCGCAAAATAAAACTGGAATTCACGCCACGAACATACTCGATGCGCGCGCGCGAGATCGGCCCGAAGTATGAGACGATAGCCAGCGATTCGAGCGACGCCGGCGTAAGGTCATCGGAAAGCTCTTCTTTCACAAAGTCCTCCAAAATCTTTCCGAACTGCGGCTTTGTCGCGAGCTGAAGTTTCTCGCCGTCCGCAACGAGCACAAGGCCGCGCGAATCGTCTTCAAGCTTGCCCTTCAATTCTTCCGCCAATTTTTGAACTTCCGCTTTTTCCACTCCAAAAACGGCCGCGACTTTCTTCAGTGTTAAGGGCTCTCCGTGGACGAAGAGCAGAGCTTCTAGTTTTGCAAGTTTATTTTCTGTAGACATAATACTAATTTACAAATAAATACTAATAATACCAATGTCGCTGTAGCTCCAAATACAAATATACGAATTATTCAAACATTATTTGAAATTACTAATTCTAACAATCCTTTTCGGATATAAATATCTGCTACGAAAATTTACCAGAAGGCCGAGCTGGACGTTTATACTCTGCAGATATCGTTGCACTTGAAAATAATCTTCTTTTGTCAACGTCCGTTTTGCTTTTAACTCTAATAGAATTTTGCCGTCTATTAAAAAATCTGCGATGTCTCCACTATCGCCAATACGAACTTCTCGTCGATATGGGATACCAATTGTTTGAAACTTCTTTTCTATCGCGTCAGCATATTGTTTCTCTCTACCATATCGACCGATATCATTCTGCGCATCAAAACAAACGCCCACGACTGTGTACGATAACTCCGGATGTATTAATTTTGCGCCGTATCTTTTTGCTTCCATTGGTATATTAGTATTACAAACCTACAGGACCATTAGTATTATTCGCATTACCTTTTCCATATTAGTATGTCAGAAAATCGTTCCGCTTGCTCTAAAAATATTAGCTGTTCGCGGGCAAGATGAAGGATAGCAAGAAAAATAGCGATTATCTCCCTGCGGTGAGCTTCGTCGAACCGTTGCCCCGTTTTCATCGATGCCAAATCATCGAACTTGGTTTCGCGTTCCACCTTAAGCCGTTCCATAATCTCGCTTATTTTCTCCTCGATGGTGATAATTTTTTCTTTTATCGTACCTGTTTCAAGGACATAATTCTGGATATTCTCAAAAATTTCCCCGAGTTCTCGCACAAGCGCTTCGAGTTCAAGATTTTCCCCGGGATAAAAAATCCTTTGGCCGCCTGTAGTGAGCAAGGTCGAACTACCGAGTTCCAAAAAGTAAGGCCGGCCGAAAGAGGTTTTTTTGCCGCTCCAAAGCTTCTGGACATTCTTCATTATCGGCCTTATCTCTGCATAAAGCTGAAGCCGCCGCTCTAGGTCCTTAATGCTCGCCTCTTCCTCTCCTGTCAAAGTTAAGTCCGGCAAAAGGAACTTGGATTTGATGAGAATGAGCCGGCTCGCGATGGCAATAAAGTCCGCCACCAGCCGCAGATGATCAGCAGACCTATCGGACGATAACGGACTTCGCAGACGGTCAGAGATGTCCGTTTTAGTCCGCGCAGTCAGTGTGCGCAAATAGCGCAAAAAGTCGTCCGTAACCTGTGCCAAACTCACTTCTTTAACGTCGAGTTTCTTTTCCTCGATAAGCTCGAGGAGCTTCTCGAGCGGCCCGCTGAAATTTTCCAACTTTAATTCGTACATGGGAGTATTCACGAATAACGCTAATTTAGAATTTCATCAATAATGCGAATTCCAACCTACTAATGTACTAATTCATACTAATCTACTAATCATTCGTACATTGGTAGCAATTAGTACATTGGTAGGAAGAAGCTCGCGATATTAGCGAGCACTCTCCAGCGCCCCTTCCGTGTAGTTATTCGCCGGATCCCAAAGCATCCAGCCATTGTAATGTGCGGGTGTGCCAAGCAGGGCGTCGTCCGTCGCTTGGATCTGCGCACGGACTTTTTGCGCGTCGTATGTCGCGCCAAGGTCAAAGTCCTGAAGCCACGGGCGAAGCTTCGCGGCAAATTTCGGCACATATTCGAATTGCTCCACTGTCGTTGTACCAACTATCATACTTCCTGTAACAACTTTGTTTGTCGCTATGAGACGTCCAAGCGCTTTGTCCATAGAATACTTTACTACTTCATACGGATACTCCGCCGGCTTCTGATATCCGGAAAATCCTTTTGCATAATGCGACGGGTAAACCATCGGAGCAATATAGTCGAAATATTCATAGGCATCCTCGATCACCTGCCCTATGCCGAGATCGTCCCATGTGTCGAGCGTCGCCAGTCCAAAAAGATCGGCAGAAATTTTTGCGCCAGGCAAACTCTCTCGCAGATATTTGAAAAAACTTTTGATGACCTCTTGCTTTGTTTCCGCGTGAGTCCGCGTCAAGTCCGCGTCAGTCCGCGTCTTTTGCCAGAAAGGATATTTGATCACATTCAAATTGCCATCCGATGCGAAGCGGATGTAATCAAAATTAACTTCGTCGAATCCGCGCGCAATGGCATTCTTCGCTATCGCGATATTGTAATCCCAGACGGGTTTTGCGGCGGCGTCCATCCATGGGAGGCCTTTGCGGTCAAACCATAACGATGACGATGACCATTGACGATTATTGCTGTCATTGTCATTAGTCATTGTCATTAGTTTAGTGCTGTCGTGGAGCGCCCACTCTGGGTGCGCTTTGGCCAAGATCGGGTCCTGGAAAACCGTTTGCCGCGCGATGATGTATATTCCCGCATCGTGAAGTTTTTTGATCAGGGCATTCGGCTGTAAGATGCGCAGTTCCCCTTCCGCGCCTGTTGCGGCCACTTCCGCAATGCCCGTGCGGTATGAAACGTAACCGGAGTAGTCCTTAATGTCGACGACAACGGCATTCAGCTCGGTCCGTTTTATAAGATCAATTAGGCGATTCATTCGCGAAGCGGAGCCAGCTGTCCACCCCGTCACATAAATTCCTTTTATCACCTCTGGCGGGTTCGCGAGCTGCGGCTGGTTCGGCAAGTCGTTTAAGAGCGGACTCGGAGTAGCCGTGGAGGCGACGAGCGTCGTGGTCGGAGCTTTCTGCTCGGGAATCTGCGGCAAAGCATCCGGAAGCTGGCCGCTAACTGCGGAAAGCTGTGTTTGCGGCAAAACCTCGACTTCGTTGGGTAGCGAAATCAAAAAAAATGCGGTACCAAGGACCGTGAGTAAGCCGAATAGAAATAAGGGCTTCATGAACTAATCCTAGAAAATTACTGTATCTTTGACAAACAGAAAAAGCAGCACTATTATGTAATTAGTTCTGCCAAAGAAACTTGTGAGGGTTACCACGGCAACTGCAGTGTCCTGTAGATCAATACTCGATAATTTCGGCATCAACCAGGGTAAATTGGTTATCTACCCGACCCATAACCTAATCTTAGAAGACGTTGTTCGAGAAATCATACGGCAAAATGGACTTACTGAAGTGTATTTAGTACCCCAATCTAGATATGTACGGGGACCTGTCTCTTGTTTAAGAGTCGAAAGCATTTATCAAGAAAAGGCAACTTCCGCAGAAGCAGTTCTCAACAATTCGTTTGAAGCGTTGCGTGAAATTTCCGGCGAACAAGTATTAAACCTTGCTGGTATGGCTCGTAGGGGCGATGAGGAAGTATGGATCCCTCAACTCGATTTGGAACCAGGAGCAAAAAAGATACCTATCGGCACACTAACCAACCAAATCGCATGCAACTTGGGCCTTGGTGACGGCTTTCTCGTTGATTCGGGCGAGGGATTGCATTTTTGGGGTCTACAAGCCGTAACGCAGCGCCATTGGGAAGAAATGTGGGGCAAAGTCCTCAAAAGGATCTATGGAGAAAAACGCGATTCCGATCCTCTTTGTGTGGACAATAATTGGGTCATGTGGTTTTCCCACTATACGCCCGGTCCATACACCTTGCGCGTAACAAATTGGCCCGGAAACAACAAACCAACCCCAAAACCGATTTACTACTGCAGGGAAAGATAAGATATCCCCGGCTCGCGCCCATACGCTAGCCGGTTTTTCTTTTTCAAAAAGCAGATTATAATTTCCATAATGGCTCTTGCCTTATATAGAAAATACAGACCCAAAACCCTGGACGAGCTTTTAGGGCAGGAAACTGTCGCGGAAATCCTTAAAAACGCCGCGAAGCAAAACCGCATCGGGCATGCGTATCTTTTTTACGGTCCCAGGGGAACCGGCAAAACCACGACCGCGCGCCTCATTGCCAAACTCCTAAACTGCGAGAAACGCCGTGAGGACGAAAAATTCCGCGCGAAAGGCGAACCCTGCAACTTCTGCCGACACTGCACGGAGATCGACCACCAAATTTCTTTCGACGTCATCGAGATCGACGCCGCCTCTAACCGCGGCATAGACGAAATCCGCAACCTTAAAGAAAGCATCCGTGTCTCCCCTTCTTCCGCGCATTACAAGGTTTATATCATCGACGAAGCCCACATGCTCACGGGCGCGGCCTTTAACGCGCTCCTTAAAACCTTGGAGGAACCGCCGGCGCACGCCGTGATAGTGCTCGCCACGACAGAATATGAGAAATTGCCGGCGACTATTACTTCGCGCACGCAAAGATTCGTTTTCAAAAAACTGGCGAAGGTAAAGATAATGGAAAAACTGCGCGCGATGGCCGTTGCGGAAAAGATAAAAATAGACGAAGCCGCGCTTGAACTCATCGCCGCCTCCGGCGAAGGCAGTTTGCGCGACGCGGAGTCGCTCCTCGACCAGATTGCATCCCTGGAAAACCAAATCTCTCTCAAAGATGTTGAACGCATTACTGGTCGCGTTGGCTTAAAGAAGGTTCACGAAATGGCCGGATGCATCGTGAAGCGCGACCTCAAGGGGGCTACGAGCCAGCTCGCCGCTTTGGGCGAAGAAGGTCACAACCTCGTGCAGTTCACAAAGGACCTCATCCACTACCTCCGCAAGGTACTGTCCCTAAAGCTAAATCCCGGCCTCGAAGATGTGCTCTCCGGCGACCTTACGACAGATGAAGTCGCTAACGTAAAAAAGCTCGGCGCCCAGGCCGATGCCGCGTTCCTCGTCAAATTCATCAAAGCGCTCATCGTCGCCTATTCCGAGATGCGATACTCGCCGTTCGCAAGTGTCCCTTTGGAAATTGCTTTAATCGAACACTTGTCCTGACCCGCAATCCGAAACGCTTAACTCACGAGCGCCCCTATTCAACAATTCCATGGAATTGTTGAATGGGGAATCGACCAATTTATCTTATTGTCTTATTCCCTCCTTCGCTTCCGCCGCCGCTAAAACTAAGACGGACAAGTCGGCGGGCGTAGCGCGCGAATAGGAAAATGGTGTAAATCAAGTAGTATAGAAAAGGCGCACAGGGAAAACCTGCGCGCCAGAACCGTTGATTACTAGATGGCCAGAAAAACTGTGTTGCCCCCTGTCCACTGCACACCTGACGGCCCTATAACATTTTCCAAGGAACGCCTCGGCCGAACACGCGGCAGGCGATGAGAATCCCACAAACCGCTCGACAGAAAAGGACAGTCAATAGAATTAGAATTTGGCGCAACTATCTGGTAATACAATTGCAGATTTGGATATTCCGTACCTAGCGTAAGGAGATGCCGAAAGTCCGCCCGACGTAGACCGATTGCTTCAAACACTTCGTATGCATCTGCCGTGTAGGGATCACCATGGAGATGAACGAGTTTCAGTGATTCGGATTTTATCTTTCCAGTCGGCCTCGCTGGATCGAGCTTACGAATAAGATCTTTAATATTCTCGCCTACAAAATCGTAGCGGCCCGCATCAATCAATTCAATAATCGGCCGATCATAGTCGATCACTGCTGGCAAAGTATCAACTGATACGCCATGCGGCAAGAGAAAATTTCCGCTTGTTACCGCCTTTAGTGTATTCCTCAATCTCTCTGAATCATACGGGTAGCCACTTTTCTGCCGCAGTTGCCGTCTGATCTCGCCAAGCAATCCATCGAACTCAAAGTATTCTTCCGCCGAGACGACTTCGTTCGCCATGACGGTTTCTCCTTTTTTTTACGGCTCACGCCTTGACCCCTCGACCACGTCCAGTCGCTCGGGGCCGTGACGCTATTGCCGGTTGTGCTCGGCGCGGATCTTTACTGCGCCGATGCTGACCATATTATAGCGCATCCTCAAAATCTGTCAAATCACGGGCGACCATTTCCCTTCTTTACTTGGAACCATTCGCTCGAATGGTTCCTTAAGAAAACGGGGTCAATGACCGTACACAACATCCTTACAAACTTAAGTTTGTAAGGATGTTGTGCTTGTGAGCTTGGCCTTCGACAAGCTCAGGCAATAAAATTGAGATTGCCGCGCTGCGCATCACCCATGTGTCATTCCCAACTTGATTGGGAATCCAGATGTTCCAAACCGTAATCGTAATACTGGATACTGGATTCCCGCTTGCGCGGGAATGACAAATGGAAACACTCGGTTGAATTTGGCTACCTTGTAATCTCTATCGCCTCCCCCAATTCCGCCGCAGGCGCCGAGACCGTTACGCGGCCGGTTGTGGCGTTGCGCAGGATGAAGTATCCCGTGTCATAATTGTTTACGCCTGCATATTTTGCTCCGCTTGTAGAAGGATCAAAAGGTATGACGTCCAAATAGCTCGGAACAAGGCACGGACCGATGTTGTAGCCGGTACTTGATGCCATCCGCGTCGCGGTCGAAGTCGGGATCGCGCCAGAAGAACAGGAAAAGGTTCCCTTGTTATCGAAAGAATTCTGGCCCACGGCGTTCAGGATCAATTCCAAATTAGATTTGCGCTCGTTGTTACGCGATTTTGCGAACTGGGCACCGGGATTGATAAGGAATATGGCAGAGGCGATAAGAAAAACAAGAACGCCGATGACGACGAGGAGTTCGATGATTGTAAATGCTTTACGCATAAATTTATAATGCTAATCCACAAATTTATACTAATAATACGAATGTCGCTTTAGCTCAATAATGCAAATATGCGAATTAGTAAATTAGTATTACAAACCTACAGGACCATTAGTATTATTCGCATGCATTAGTATATTGGTATCGTGCTAGAATGCCTTCAGCTCTTCCCAACTAATTATACTAACCGTGCTTGTGGGAACGGTAATTCGGTAGTTCGTATATGACCGCTGGAATATTCCTTGCGCATCGACTATGCGGCCGGTGCTCGTGGAAACGATGGTAAAAATGCGACATGTATTGCTCGCAACATTGATCGTTTCGTTGCCCGTATATGAACTCGAAGCGAGCTTCAACAGCGCGGTTGAAACGCAGGCCTCGGCAAGCGCTCGGCTCCGCTCCTTGTAATGCGCTCCCGCGCTCCCCGCTCTCCCAAAAAACGCCATGTATCCGATAGTCGCCACAACAAGAATAATTATGGCGGTAATAACCAAGGCGGAGACGAGGGCGATATACCCGCCGCTGGCGGGAAATCCTAAATTCGAAGCTCCAAATCCTAAACAAATTCGAATTTTCGAAATTACAAATTCAAAACGGTTTTGGATTTTGATCATTTGGATTTGGATATTGTTTAGAGTTTAGAAATTAGAATTTAGAGATTTTACCGTAGGTATATCGTGTTCTTCAACGTCGTTGATGCCGCGGGGCGCGTTATGTCGGCGGAAGACACCACGAGCGTGATACGCACGCCTTCAGGCGCGCTTTGGATCGCCGGCAAATGTTCCACGGTGAACTCGTTCACAAAAACCCTTCCCGACCCCAAAAGCGCCGGTGTTGAAGACGCCTTCGAAATGCGCAGATTATTCGCTCCTCTGTCGAAAACGATAGGATTCTGGCCGTAATTGAATTTATTGACCGAAAGCAAAGTCCCCGTGACGTTGACCAAGGGCGAATTTATCGCCGTTGCCCCGGTCATCGCCCAGACAATCTTTTGCATCATGAAATTTGCCTCGCCGTCCACTTCCACGCGATTGCGGTGCTGGTCGCGCCCGCCAAGCATCTGATAAAAAATGACCATGACAAAACTCGTCACGAGCGAAAAAAGCGCGATGTAGATGATGGTTTCGATCAATGTAAATCCTTTGCGCATGTAATGCTAATCTGCGAATTCATTCGAATGCAACGAATAGTGCGAATTCGAACTATTAGTTGCATTAGCACGCATTAGTATATTGGTATTACGCTATTGCGAAGTAATTATTCGTAGCGCATCGTTCGAGCGCACGGCGACGTAAACCAAGTTGTCCTCATAATCGATGCCGTTCGCGACCTGCGGAAAGTTGAAACCGCTCACCTTTGTTATGTTCGCTGGATCCGTAATGTTCCAAACTTGGAATTCTTCGTTCGGGGCGGAAGTCGTGATGAAAGCCAGATAATCCCTAACCAAAATACCGGTAACGTCATAAGTGATGTTCTTTGTGCCAAGAATTTGGATCGACGCGGGGTTCGAGACGTCAAGCACGCGCAGTTCGTCGCTCTGTCCTGTCTCTCGGCCGAGGTAAAGCTTCGTGCCGACAAGATAAACGCTTTTGCCGTCTTCGGAACCAGCGGGGTTGAACGAGTTGATGAGAGAAATCGCCGCCGGATCGGAAACGTTTAGTACCAGAAGCTCGGCGCTGTCGTCCGAGGTCGCGAGATATGCCGTGTTCCCGACTACGCGTATTTCGTTCACGTCCGCTCCTACCTCATAACTGCCGATCTCAACCGGAGCGGTGGGCGACGAAACATCGATCACGTGCAATTCCGGTCCCGTTGCTTGTTTCGTGGCGATATATATCTTTTCGCTCTGGTAAAAAATGCTCCAGCCGATGGCATTCACACCGGAAACATCGGCAAGCGTTAACTCCGTGGCAAGAGAAGGATTTGCCTTGTCGGTTATATCAATAACCTGAAGCTGTTTTGTGGTTTTATCCTGGGCAACGTAGGCGTAGTTGCCAGCAACGTCGACGCCGTTCAATCCCGGCCCGGTGCTTATGTTCGAAACGATGTAGGGATTTTGTCCGTCTTCGACGTTGATAATGTAAAAATCCTCCTTGCTCTGGGCGGCGGCAACAGACGAGATATATACCAGCTTGTTCAAAACATCAAGGTCGGTCGCGGAGGCTCCAGGACCAAGGTCGATCGAACCTAAAGTGCGCGGATTGTTCCAGTCCCCCGTTAGCCCGCCTCCGCCCGTGTCCCCGCCCGAAGCCGCGCTCGACTGCCAATCGGTAATGTGGGTCACAAGCGTAAGCTCTTGCAGGCGCAAAGGGTCGGTGCGCCAGGTTATTTGTACCGTTACCTCCTTCGTGCTCGTACTCAAACTCGTAACGGTTATATTTTTTATAAATTCATCCTCCGTGCTTGAGCTCGAAATAATGGCGGCAAAGTCATAGCGTGCCTGCGATTCCACTTTCTCAATTTCACGCTGGGCAATGCGCAAAGCGATTGTCGATTCCTGCGAGTCCAAAGAAAGCGACTGGCCGCCGAAGATGGCGATGATGGCGGCGATAATTCCGGCCATCAAGATCGTGACGGCGATTATAATTTCCAACGTTGATTGTCCGGAACGATGCATGGGTTTTCGAAAAATTCCTAATTATTCTAATTTCTAATTGATCTAATCAAGCCCCAAGTGTTTGAAATCTCTAATCTCTAAACTCTAATCTCTAAACAAATTCTAAATCCAAATCTCAAAAATTCTTAAATTTTGATATTTGAGATTGTTTAGAAATTAGGATTTAGAAATTTTACCACGATATCCTTCCCTCGCTATTTATCGCGATGTCCGACCTACCGCGGGCGTTGGAGATCGAAACGGTGCCGGAAACGTTCGGCGTGCCTTCTAGCGCCGCGAAAACTATCTCTCCAGGGCCGGAAAAGACGACTCCGGGCGAGTGCGGAAAGCCTTGATCGAACTCCGTGTTCCTTGAAGCATAAGAACTGCCTTCGAAAACGACGTAGGTGGTCGTGCCGACTGAAATGCCGTGGTCCGACTGATTGATGTTATCCATGGCGTTCACGCGCGCACTGCGCAAAAGCGAAAGCAGAGTGTCGCGTTCGGAGATCAAGGCCTGGCTTTGATAAAAATCCACGCCAACGCCGAGAGTGAAGCTAAAAATGACCGCCGAAATCGCAAGCACAACGATGATCTCGATAAGGGTAAATGCCGATTTTCTCCGAGTGTGAGCGAGGATAGAAAATCGAGCACCCCGCCCTCTTGGCATTTTGGATCTAATTATGTTACGGGTTTTTTTAAAGCTATTTTTCATAAACTGGCATATGCCTAACGGGCATAGAGGGCGGGGCTAAAAGTGCGGCAACCAATCGCGCTTCGCCTTCTGGCTCGCGCTCTTGGGCCGGGACTTTTAGAACCCTTCAGTGATCTTGTATATCGGCGTGATAACGGAAATGGCCACGAAACCGACGAGCATTCCCATTGTGAGAAGCAGTATTGGTTCGATAACAGTCGTTAAATTCCGTAAGCTCATCTCGACTTCCTCTCTATAATAATCGGCGAGGTAAGAAAGATTCTCGATCAGGTTTCCGGTGTTCTCGCCAATCTCGATCAAGCCCACAAGCAGCGTCGGAAACGTTCTCTTCTTCGACCAAAGATACTGGGCAAGCTGTTCGCCTTTTTTTACATCTTCCGCCGCCTCCAAAAGTTCGCGTCGATAAACGAGGTTGTCGAACGTCTGCGCCGTGATAGTCGTCGCCTCAACTATCTTGATGCCGCCCTTAAGAAGCACTGAAAGCACGCGCGAGAAATTCGCCATATTGACCGCGATAGTCATCCCGGAAAGCACGGGGACATAGAGCAGCATCTTGTCCGTGAGATAGCGGACGGTCGGCACTAGAAGCAACAACCTTAGGCAGATGAAGAAAACGACGAATCCGGCCAATATCCAAATGCCGTTCGCGATAACAAAACTCGAAACTGCAATAAGAATCTTCGTAGGCAAAGGCAGCGGTATCTTCAAGCTCGCGAAAAGCGGCAGTATCTTCGGAAAGGCAAAAAATATAAGGAATGAAATAAGCGCTATCGTCGCGATCATGATGATGATCGGGTAGATCATCGCCGAACGCACTTGGCTACGTAGTTCCTTCTGCTTCCGCAGTTCCTCGGAAACATAGGCAAGGTTCGCGGCCAAGGTCCCGCTCGCCTCTCCCACGCGCACGATGTTCACAAAAAAGTCATCAAAAATTTCCGGATAACGGGCCAAACTCGTAGCAAGGAACTGCCCGTTCGAAATATCAATAAGAACCTGGTCGATGGCGCGCAAGAGCGGCTTTGAAACCGTTTGCCGCCGGATGATCTTTAGCCCCTCCAAAAGCGGCAGGCCGGCGCGGATAACAATAGATAAGTGGCGCGAAAAATTTATCTTGTCCTGTATCGAAATTCTAATTAAAAGTCCCCGCCAGAATTTCCTGAAAATTTGAGCCATGTTGCTTTGTTCGTTTTACGGTGTACGTTTGCGATGCCAGTTTCGTTTTATGTTTGACGGTTGCGATGCAAGTAGCATTTTTCGGGCTTCGAAACCGCATACCGACTGACGATTTGCGATACGGGCTTCGCCACCCTACAACCTAAGCCGACGTCATTCGTGTATTATCCTCAAAAGTTCTTCGAGTGAGGTTAACCCGTTTTGCGCCTTTAGCAGTCCGTCTTCTATCATTGTCGTCATCCCGCCTTTTATCGCCGCTTCCTTGATCTGCGTCGTGTTCGCACGATTCATAACAAGTTGGCGGATATCTTCCGTTACTTCAAGAACTTCGCGCACGCCAAGCCGGCCTCTGTAACCCGTTTCGTTGCATTCCGCGCATCCCTTAGCCTCGTAAAAAGTTTTGATGTTGTGCTGTGCTATCTGCGGGATAAGTTCGCCCGCGCTTTTTGCTTCTTCCGGCTTCAGCACTCTTTTTTCTTTACATTTTTGACATAGCTGGCGGACCAGACGTTGGCCAATAGCGACATTCACTGTTGAGGCAACCAAGAACGCCGGCACGCCCATGTCCAAGAGCCGTGGGAAAGTTGTCGCCGCGTCGTTCGTGTGCAAGGTCGAAAGCACCAAGTGGCCGGTCAGGGCGGCGTTCACGGCGATGCCGGCAGTGTCTTGGTCGCGGATCTCGCCGACCATAATAATGTTCGGGTCCTGCCGCAAGACGGAACGCAAACCACTCGCGAAAGTAACTCCGACGCGCTCGTTTATTTGGATCTGCGTAGTGCCCAAAAGCGAATATTCGATCGGATCTTCGAGTGTGATGATCGAAATGTCGGGTTTGTTGATCCGCTTCAAAATCGTGTAAAGCGTGGTTGTCTTCCCCGAACCGGTCGGCCCGTTCGCGAGGATCATACCGTAGGGCTTCGCGATGGCATGCTCGATTTTTTTCAGATCTTTTAACTGAAGGCCAAGGTCTTCCAAATTGAAAGATTGCGTCTCGGCTAAAACCCTCAAGATCGCATTTTCTCCGTAATAAGTCGGCATGATGGAAACCCGCACGTCGACATAGCCGAAATCCTTGATCGGCGTCTTAAAGCGGCCGTCTTGCGGCACAAGGTGCTCATCCGTGCGCAAGCCGGAGAGAACTTTAATGCGGCTCACTATCTCTTGGTGCAATTCTTTGTTCAAACCAACTTTAAAAATATCCCTAAGCAACCCGTCGATACGAAAACGGAGCCGCACGGTCTTTTCTTCCGGATGAATGTGGATGTCCGAGGCGTGGGTAGAGTAGGCATATTCGACAAGCAAATCAACCAGTTCTACAACGGGGATCTTTTCGAGCGGCTTCACTAACTCCTTTTCGATCGCGAGCTTAAGAGAACTGGGGTCACGCATGATTTTATTATACTACACAGAAAAACAGGTCTCCAAATCAGAGGCCGGATCGCAAAAGCGCCTACTTCTGCAAAATACCCTTGATCTTTTCAATGAGTTTCGAAGGTTCTGTGGTTTTTTCGACAAAATCAAGCGCGCCCAATTCCTTAGATACTTCTTCTTTCGTACCGGCAAAGGCCGGCCATGGATCGTCGCTTCCGCTTAAAAAAAGAAGCTTTATATTTTGCGTCTCCGGCATCTCCCTTAGCGCAAGCGCCACTTCAACCCCGCTCGGACCCCCGGGCATGCGGATGTCGAGCAAGGCCAGATCGGGAAGAAATTTTTTGGCCTTTGCGATCGCGTCGTTGCCGTCACGCGCCTCAACAACATCGAAGCCGGAAACTTTCAGTTTAAGAACCAATACATCTCTGAAAGATTTATCGTCGTCTACCGCAAGTATTAAAGGCTTTTCACGCATCGTTTCCTATATTATAGCAAACGCAAAATGCACCGGCCGTGCCGAGCGACGCCCCTCCAATTTTCATTTGACTTTTCGCGATTTATTGATTATAATGTGACGAGAACCTGTAAAGGAGGAGTGATGTTGAAAAAACGGCTGATCACGGCTTTTCTCTGCCTCGTCATGATCAATTTTCCGGCCACGGCATTTTCCGGAGAAGATAAAACGGCTTCAAAATACCTTAGAAGCGAAAGGAGTGGTACGCGGGAGGGCGCGAGTATTGCTTACGAGTCGGGATATCGGGCGTGTCGAAAGAGGCGATATTCTCGTCTGCAATCTTACAAATCCAGATTACAATCCGGTATTCGAAAGAACCGTTGGTATTGTAACTGATGAGGGAGGCGTGTTGTGCCACTCGGCAATTATGGCGCGTGAGTTTAAGATCCCCTGCGTCATCGGAACCAAGATTGCTACTAAAGCAATTCACGATGGCGATCAGGTTGAGGTTGACGCAAATAGCGGTGTAGTGCGCGTCTTAGAAAGATAAAACTATCTACATCCATTTTAGAAGCAACAGAAAACCACCGACTAGTCGGTGGTTTTCTGTCTTGAATACGACTCTCAGCCGGTATGCTATGGGTGGTACGGAGAAGTCAGATCGTTGCTGAGGCAAGGTGGTCTTGCCTCGATACCGCTTCTGACTGGTGCTGCGGGGAGTCCACTCGAACCGGCCTCGAAAAAGTATTGAAAAATCTACATTTTTTCATTTTGGTTTCGGTTCTAGCCCTGGGCAGGCAGTTATTAATGACCCCCCCTTTTTACTCAATCAGACCGCTGTATATATCTGCAAGCTTCATGAGTAAGGGCTGGAATTGGCTGGGCATGAAAGCAACGGGTTCGCATCCAACCGGCGCGACACCAGGATCGTATTTGGCGCAATTCTTAACAGCCGCTTCTTCTTTGGCAGCTTCCGGAAAAGTTTTTGCGATTTCAAGAGGATACGATCGAGCCTTGCCTACGATGAGTTGATAACTGTATTTTACGGTTTCGCCGAAAATTTCGTTGGCCGATTTTAGTTTCTTGATTTTCGAACGAAAATCCGCGCTCGAATAACCGTTTAATGACGCCGCGGTCGCTCCCAGTTTCTGATTAATGCGGTCGAATTCCAAAAAATATTTCTCGGTCTTTTTATTTCTCTCAACCGTCAATGGCGTGAGCGCGGGAATGCCCGCTTTTGCTTGTTTAACTGCTTCGTCAAAGGTGTTGGCCGCCTTTTCTGAAATTCCCAGGTCTTCGCGTGTAACATCTGCAATAAGCAGTGCGTCTTTAAGGGGCTTTTCCAGGCCGCCTTCGAGATCAAAAGATAGCTTTGCCGAACCCCTGGCTTCATTTGCGCTGATAAATTTTGAAGCGTAATCCTCTACCGCCGGAGAAGGACTAGTATCTTCATCGCCAGTAACACTTCCCAGTAGACCGAAAAAGTTGGCCTGCATCTTAAAATCGTTTTTGACGTCCTGCGAAAGCTCGAGCGCCGGAATGGCGTTAACAGTATTTTGGAATGAAGCCAAGACCGCTTCGGTCGCGCGGATTTCTTCTTTAGCTTTGGCGACAAGTGGGTCCTCTTTGCCAAAAAGTAGAAAAACGCCGATGGCCGCGGCCGCTATCAATACGAATCCGATGATAATAATTTTTTTGGTCATAGGAAAATCTTATTTAACAATTAATTGGTTAAGGGCGGCGCGTGTTTTAGGGCCGACAAGCCCGTAACCAGTTGTATTCGCCGCACCAGAACTTATTATGCCATTTTTCTTCTGAAATTTCCGCACCGCTTCCTCGGTAAGTGCGCCGAAATAACCCGTCACAAGACCTTCGGGATAAATATCCGGCCACTTGGCTAAAAACGTCTGGAGCCGGCGCACCTCTTCGTCCGAGGAGCCGCGCCGGAGGGTTTTGGTGAATGAAAGCCCTGTCGCCGAAAGCGTAGGTAAAGGCGAGAGAGAAACTCCCAAGGTGTTGTAGTCGACAGTAAATGTATCGAGGAATTTTTGAATCTCCGTCGCGTATCTTTGCTTCACCGAAGGAGCGCCATTAATCATTATATTTGCCAAAAATCCTCCGTCATTTACGGGTATGAAGTAATCGTCCCAATATTCCGCGGTGCCGCCGGTTTTAAGCGGGATGGAAAGAGCGGCTCTTTTAAAAACCGTCTTACCATTAGACAACCCGACTTCTTCCAGGGGAGGCGTTGTAATATTCGGATAATTGAGTGCTACACCATTTTTAATTTGGGCGTATAATTCGTTCATCTTCGCGCGCCAGTCGCGATTCTCGGGTTCATAAATTTCAAAATTTATATATAAGCCGTAAGCTTGTTCGCTCGCCGCGGGTTTCGCCCATACGTAGAGGCCGTTTACCGAAGCACCCCCCATATGCCGCAAGAATGTCCAAGAACTGGGATACTGGAATTTTGCTCCGGTCCAATTGTCGTTATACTCTGACCAGTAATTGTCGATTTTGCTTATTTTTTCGATGACGCCCAAGCATGTATTTTTACTCACTGCGCCGCTTGCCGTGAGCGGTTTGCCGAAATCGTCAACGCAGCGTTTTTCCACGCCGTCCCAAATGCGGCCGTTGATTTTGTTCAGAGTATAGCGGCGATTACCGGAAGCCCAGGTCATGTGCCGCCGCTCGTCCATGCGCCTGCTAAAAGAGTATGCTTCCGACAACGCGGATTCATTTCCGGAACTGTCGACTGCCGAGATCTGATAGGGATATTGAGTGAAAAGATCGACCGTGTTATCGGTAAACTGCGTCGCACCGGTTACATTGCCTATCAATTTGCCGTCCCGCCAGATTTTATATGTGAGGCGCGATGGCAGATCATAATTGTCTTGGGAAGGCCGCCATTCGAGCACTACGGCGAGGTCACCCGCCTCAATAGGCCTGTTTTCCGGGACGGTCGGCGGCGAAAAATCGGCTTTAGCGCACTCACGCCTTATGGCATTGCGGCCATAAGTCCCGGACCCCATTATTCCGCCGTCTTTGGCAATTTTTGTAAAAACAATCCGAAAGTCCTCGCTTAATTGGCTGGGCGCCGTAAACTCTATAGTTTGATCGGCGCCGGCAAAAGGCCAGCGTTCGGCAATGCGCGGTATTTTATCGAAGTCCGATAACCGATAAGGCGGCTCTCCAAAGCTGTAGCCGATAGAGAGATGGCTGAAAGTGCTGGAGGCAAAAATATACGGATTGGCTTCGGAAAATTTCTTGAACCATTCCGACGGGTCAAAAAGCACTCTCTGGCCAGGGGTAAAGCATAACCCGTTAAAAGGCGCTTCGGCTGTTTTTATCACCTCTGCGGCGGCGTATGGAGCGGCGGAGAAAACCAGTAGAACAAATGTAAGCAGGAGAATCTGCAATTTTTTTATTGATGTTATTTTGATCATATTATTCGCAACGGGCAGGTTCAGCGCTGGCGTTCATAGTATTAATGTATACGCCCTTTTCGCGATAGCATGGTTCGCCGTCTTTGCCGGGCCACATTTCAGAAATAACGGTTTTATTGAATATCATTCGTGTACAAGCCCATTTCGTAGAAAAATTTTGCATCTGCCATAGCTCTCTATCGCTCCAATCTTCCGTAATACGACCATCGTTGTATGTGAATTTGGTGTGGCAAGCGCCGCAACTGACTAATCCAACGTTAATTTGCTCTACGCCCAAAATCTCGCTTGTTCCTTCCTCGCCCACGAAGGGCTGCGCGCTCGACTTCGGACACCAGGCCTCATCGGCCATTGGTTGAAGCACGGGTCTTTGGGGCGCTGGCGCCGGCGGTTCTGCCGCGGCTGGTTGTGAAGTATCAATCAATCTCGAGGTTTTTACTATTTGATCAAAAGTATTTACAATCTCCGGCTGGTCGGCGAAAGCACCTAAAATTTTAACCGTAGCGTAAAAATCAAATCCGGAGAGCAAGAAATAAAAAGTCCTATCCGTAACCCACTTCTTCTGAACATTCGGGTAGAGTTCGGGGTTCAGATAATATTCTCGAGGCACGTCGACTGCCAGTTCATATTTGTCTTCCCATAGATATCCATATCTCCCGGCAATGGTGGTTTCCTGAAGGGTGGTGTCTGGCTGGTACCCCTTACTCTCCTCAAATCGGGCATTTGCCTCGCTCGTCATGCCGCCAGCGCCCCGCGTAATCATAATCGAAACGCAACCATATCCTCTTGATTGCGGCCGGCATATAAAGCCCCAGCCGGTTCCGAACGGCTCTTTCCATGCCCAATCTCCGGATGCTTCAAAACGGGCGAAAATATTTTGTTGCTTTGTTTCGAGCTCAAAAGTTTTATTTATTGGCGGCAGTGTCGAAATCTTGGGGGTTTCTTTTTTTGCCGCCGGCATCTCTTTTTGTACTTGTTTTTCTTCCTGTGCACTATTTGCTTCCTGCGCAGTACTTGACATTGTTCCCGTCTCGCGCGAAACCTCCGCCGCCGGCTCTTGTTGATGGCCAACCTCATACGCCTGTTTTGCCTCCCTTAATTTAGAAACAATTCTATAACCGCCGACTCCGCCGCCGATAACTCCAAAAACCACGGAAGCAACGATAAGAACGATAATAAGAGGCGCGAGGCCGGACCGCTTGTTCATATACCTTACATTATACCTCAATATCTACGGGTCCCGGTCGTTCAGAACCGGCCAGAGAAAATCTAGAGCATGTTCAGATTTTTAGAGGTCGCCCTAAGAATATAAAGCCAAAAACATGAAGAGAGGAGGTTTTCCAGACATGCTCTATGAAAATATTGACGCTCCCCGCGGGAAGCAAATGGACGAAAAGTCGGTTTACAAGAAAGTTTCCGAACCAACGTATTGTTGTTGCAGTGATAAGTACCGGGGCCGGCTGATATAAAAGGAGAACTGTTCCGGGAAAAACAGAATCAATAGCTTTGGCGAGTAAATCTCTTGTGCACAGCCGCAAATGCCGGGAATTTGTTACTGTTTATATTGTTACACAAGGAGCATGAAGAGGCGCGGCGTTTTTATGTTTGTCGTCAGTTTTTCGCTTCTGGTTGGTTTTGGGGGCGTGTTTAATGATGCGCCTTTTTCTATTTCCACAGCCTACGCTCAACCTCTCGCGCCAACCGATGTTTCTTTGGGGTGGCTCAAAGGAGGATCATCACCTCCCGCTGGCCAGTACGGCCTTTCGGCATATTTCCAGTATAGTGGGAGCGCATCCGATCTTCAATCATTCCGCCTTTACCTCAAAAGGCCCTCTGATTCTTCTTCGACTCTTGCCGCGACATTTACAAATCCCGCGTCCCACATCGTCACTTCCGGATGCAGTCAAAGCATTCTCTCTGGTGGATGGGTGAGTCGCTACTGCGCAAACGGGACTCTTTGGAATATTTCGGAACAGGTTCAACCACCGTCATATTATGCGGTCGGCGAATATCAGGCATATATAGTCGCGGTTGATACAGCCGGCGTTGATGGACCGGCGTCGCCTACCGCCAAAAACACGCTTTACGGTCAAGCGACAATACTAAGTCCGGTCGGAGCGCAAACCTCATCCACGCCTGTGTTTCGCTGGACAGTTCCCGCCGGATGGCCCGGTGGATATTTCTGGCCGTCTGTATATGACAATTCCAGTTATGTGTGGGACAAGTCGCTTTACGTGAATGGCGGAGCGACTGAAGCGTCTCTCGCGTACGACGGACCGGCACTTGACAATGCCAAGACTTATTACGCGAGCGTCTGGGGCGAAGGAAGCGGCTATTTTTCCATGGGCGCGTCAACCCAGTCTTTTACTGTTGCGGCGAGCGCCGCTGATACTTCCCCGCCAACCCAGCCAACCGGCCTTTTGGCAATCGCAAAATCCTCCTCGCAAATTGATCTTTCGTGGGCATCATCCACAGACATCGCGGCAAGCTCGACACAGGCAAGCGGCGTAACCGGCTATAAAATTTTCCGCAACGGCGTACCGCTCCCCCAACAGGTCGCCGGGCTTTCATATTCCGACACCGGCTTAAGCCAAAATACCACTTACAGTTACTACATCAAAGCCGTTGACGCGGCCGGCAATGAGTCCCCGGCGAGCGCGACGGTAAATGCCACTACGCCAATATTTGTCGCCGCTCCCACGAACGCCATCGCCAAAATCTCCTCCATCAGCGAGAAAAGCGCCTATGTCTACATAACTTGGAACGATAGCTCCGACAATGAATCGGAATTCAGGGTTTTCCGCCGCCTTGCTAATACTACTAGTGGTACGTGGACTCTGGTACAGACAACCGGAGTCGGCACAAGCGCCACATACACCATAGCCAACAGCGTCACAACCTCGGGAACTTATGAATACAAGGTACAAGCCTGCAACTCGCTGGGCTGTTCGGCGGAGTCTAATGTTGCGAGTATTGAGGTCAATCTTCCGGTTCCAACCGCCATCCCTCTTGCCCCCACGAACGCCACTGCAAAAATCAACACCATCAGCGAGAAAAGCGCCTATGTCTACATAACTTGGAACGATAACTCCGACAATGAATCGGAGTTCAGGGTTTTCCGCCGCCTTGCCGGGGGAGCGTGGTCGCAGATACAGACAACGGGGGTCGGCACAAGCGCGACTTATCTTATAGCCGACACCGTTACCGTGTCAGGGATTTACGAATACAAGGTACAGGCATGTAACTCGTTGGGTTGTTCGGCAGAGTCAAATGTTGCGAGCATTGAGGTAACTCTTCCTACCTATACCGCTGCTCCAGCGGCTCCGGCGAGCACTACGGCAAAAATCCAATCTATCAGCGAGAAGAGCGCCACTGTTTACGTCAGCTGGAATGACAACTCCGACAACGAGTCGGGGTTCAGGGTTTTCCGCCGCCTTGCCGGGGGAGCGTGGTCGCAGATACAGACAACGGGGGTCGGCACAAGCGCGACTTATCTTATAGCCGACACCGTTACCGTGTCAGGGATTTACGAATACAAGGTACAGGCATGTAACTCGTTGGGTTGTTCGGCGGAGTCAAATGTCGCGAGTATCGCGGTTTCTCTTCTTGTTGCCAACATCATTGCGCCCTCTAATCTGGTCGTGAAGATCGTTTCAGCCGTCGGTGATGCACAGATGTCTGTGGGTTGGACCGATAATTCGGATAATGAAGCGGAGTTTCGCCTCTATCGCCGGTTCGCTGGAAAAACGTGGTCGCAGGTGGGGTCGGCGGGAGCAGCGGCAGGCGGCACCGTTAGCATCACCGATGTTATTGCTAATGCTTTGGGCTCGGGGACTTATGAATATAAAGTCCAGGCGTGCAACACTTCCGGGTGCTCGTCTGAATCCAGTATTGTAAGTATTTTTGTTTCCCTCCCTATTATATCTGTCCCATCTGCCCCATCGAACGCTACGGCAACAATCACTTCAGCCAACGAGAATGGGACATCTATGTATATAAGATGGTCTGATAATTCCACGAATGAATCGGAATTCAAAATGTATCGCCGGTTATCCGGCGGCACTTGGTTCCAACGATCAACAACCGGAGGGTATGGCGGCTCAGGCGCAACTGCGGGTATGCATGACTCGATCACTACATCCGGGACTTACGAGTATAAAATCCAGGCATGCAATTCTATCGGCTGTTCTGCAGATTCCAATATCGTGAGCATTGATGTTATTCTTCCTGTTTATACTTCCGCTCCAGCCGCCCCGTCTAGTACCGCGACAAAAGTTTATTCGGCCGACGAGAACAGGGCTTCCATTTACGTGGGCTGGACCGACAATTCCAACAATGAAACCAGCTTCAAGGTTTACCGCAGAATAACGGGCGGCACTTGGTTCCAGGTAACAACAGCGGGGGCCTATAGCGGTTCGGGCGTAACCGCGTCTGTGGTTGATTCAATCACCATGTCCGGGGCTTATGAGTACAAGGTCCAAGCTTGTAATTCTATCGGCTGTTCGGCAGATTCCAATGCCGCCGCAGTCTCTGTGACCCTTCTTGTCTATACCACAGCACCAGCCGCCCCATCTAATGTATTGGCGAAAATATCTTCCCAAACCGATAAATACGCCAATATCTATATAAGCTGGAAGGACAACTCCGACAATGAAACCAGCTTCAAGGTCTACCGCAGAATAACGGGCGGTGCTTGGTTCCAGGTGGCAACAGCCGGAGCCCAAACCGGCTCAAGCACAATCGCGGCTGCGTCCGAATCAATTACTATATCCGGGACTTTTGAATACGAAGTTCAGGCCTGCAATTCGCTCGGCTGCTCGGAGTTTTCAGCCCCGACGAGCATCATAATCACGTCTCTTCCGGAATCATCGCTGCCTACTTCTACTCTGCCGATTGCCGGCAACTGCCTTGCGCCCGGCAATACCTACACCATCACATGGGACATTTCCAAGGCAAGCGGCGTTGACAAGTGGGTGCTCCGCTACACGCTTGACGGCGGCACCTCGTTCACAACCATTACCGAACTTCCGGCAAGCGCGAATTCCTACGCCTGGAAAGTCCCCAGTATTGAAAACAGTAATGTGAAAGTAGAGGTTCAGGGTTGGGGTCCGGCTCCAAATTCCTCTGTTGTTGCCACCGGCCTCTCCGAGACGCTTCTCACAATAAGCGCTGGTTGCGGCGCAACTTCCATAACAATCACGCTTCCGACGCCGACCACAATCCCCGCCGCCCCTTCTAACTTGAAAGCTTCGACATCTTCGATATTCACCGACAAAGAGGCTTGGATTACTCTCTCTTGGACCGACAATTCCGACAATGAGGCAGAGTTTAAGATTTATAGCCAACTGCCGGATGGCAGCTGGGTTCCTAAAGGAACTATTTTGGTTAACAACCCGAGGTCAACCGATGTCGTCCGTGCTTCTGGTGTCTATATATACAAAGTTCAGGCGTGCAACACCCTAGGGTGCTCTGGTTTCGATACTACAAGCATCAACGTAACCTTACCTGTTCCGCTTGCCATCCCAAAAACTCCGTCCAACCTCAAGGCCGCGCCCGGCTACATCATCACGGACAAAGAAGCGTGGATCACTTTGACCTGGACTGACAATTCCGACAATGAGGCAGAGTTTAAGATTTATAGCCAACTGCCGGATGGCAGCTGGGTTCCTAAAGGAACTATTTTGGTTAACAACCCGAGGTCAACCGATGTCGTCCGTGCTTCTGGTGTCTATATATACAAAGTTCAGGCATGCAATACTCTGGGGTGCTCGCCAGATTCAGATATCGCAAGTATTACCATCACTCTGCCGATTCCCCTTACTATCCCAAATGCTCCGTCCAATATGAAGGCCGCGCCTGGCTACATCATCACGGACAAAGAAGCGTGGATCACACTTACTTGGACAGATAACTCAGACAACGAGGCGGAGTTCAGGATCTACGGCCAATTGCCGGATGGCAGCTGGGTTCCTAAAGGAACTACTTTGGTTAACAACCCGAGGTCAACCGATGTCGTCCGTGCTTCTGGTGTCTATACATACAAAGTTCAGGCGTGTAACACGCTGGGGTGCTCGGTTTTTTCCGCCGCCGCGAGCGTTTACATAAATCTTCTTCCGCCGCCGGAGGTTGCCACAACCACAACTCCGGTTCAGCCGCCCACCACAACACTTGGCGTCACGCTTGCCTCGAGCCCCTCTTCCGGCAGCGCTCCGCTCTCCGGCGTGGATTTGACAGCGCAAGTTTCCGGCACAGCCCAGGGAACAATTAACTACACATTCTACTGCAACCGTTCGGGTGCCGATACCACTATTACCTCCGATTATTCGGCCAAATATGACGGTGTGCTTGAAACCGCGAAAACTGCGGCCGACGTCTGCAGTTATGCAGCAGCCGGTACTTATAGCGCCAAAGTCATTGTTGAGCGAGGCGGTTCGTTCGCGGAATCCCGGACGACTGTTACGGTGAGCCAGCCGCCGCTGCCAGTGATTGTGCTTTCGCCTAACGGCGGCGAGATATTTACGCAAGGCGTAAACAACAAGGTAAGTTGGGCTGGAGGCAAAAACAAAGTGCAAATCGGACTTGTTGAACCGAATTATGACCCCAAAACAAGCGCGGTGCTCGGCTGGATAAATACTGCCGCCCTGCCGGCAAGCGCGCTTTTGTGGGACGCGAAAGAACTAAAGGATTTTGACGGCGCGAAAAAATGGGCGGTGGCGCCGGGGAGTTATAAAATCGTTGCCGTCTCGGAAAATTCCTCAGCTGTTTATTGCGCAGAAAACGCCTCAAAGGGCTGCAACTTCGATTTAAGCGATGCGCCGTTTACTATCGCGGCGCCGCCTTCAGAGGCGCTGGTTAAGGTTATTGCTCTCGACGCATATAGCAAGCCGGTCTTGGGCGCCACGATACACGTCGCGGCAAAAGATTTCAGCGCGAGTTTTGGCGGGGTAACAGCGGCGGACGGCTCTTTCTCTGTGCGCGTTCCCGCCGGCGCATATACCGCTGAAGCTTACGCGCCTTCTAATAGAAACGATTTGATAAAACCCTCGCCTATTGAATTCAGCGCGGCAAGCGGCGAAACGAAAGAGATCAAAATACAGTTTGGCCGGCCGATTAAAACAATCACTGGAATAGTCACTTTCACGAACAAGGAGCCGGTGCCGGATGCCCATGTCATGGCATACAACGAGTCGTCGGGAGAATCGCTTAGCACGAGGACCGATGCAGCGGGAAGATATACGCTCGAAGTCGGCCCCGGCCGCTGGATGGTTGGCATAAGGCCAGTTGATCCCGTAGTTGCGAGATGGCGCGATACGAGGCAATACCAGTACGCCGATTTTGGGAGCGCTGTCGGCAGCGAAACAAGGACTCTTAATTTCGTTGTTCCTTCGGCAGACGCCAAGATCACTGTCCGAGCCACCGATGCGAGCGGACGCCCACTGCCAAATATAGGCATAGTGCTTGACATGAAAAGCGCCGCCGAGCCACAATCTCCAAGCCAGCCGACGGTGCCGCAGGAGTTTCGTGAAACAGATGCTTCTGGCCTCGCGATATTCGTCACGCTCCCCGGCCAGTACTATGTCCGCTCATTCCTGCCGCAGGGATCTGAATTTGCGGCCCTATCAGAACAGAGTATAAGAGTCACAGCCCACGAAACAAGAGAGATTTCTCTTGTGTTCCATAAAAAAGAAACTGTGACGGCCGCCACCATAAGCGGCGTAGTGAAACTTGACAGCGGCTCGCCGATTGACGCTTTAATCTGGGCTTGGTCCGAAAAGGGTAAATCACTGGCCCTTCTTTTGTGGAAGGGATAAATGATGAAATTCCTTTCGTCTCCGAAAAAGAACAGTTGTGCCTCGCCGCCCAGGTCTCTCCTTGTCTCCCCGTCGGCGCTCTCAAAAGCCATGGCATATTCGGGAGTATAATAGATGTCCGGCTGGGGCAGGTTGTTTACTATATGTCTCCACCTCTCGATGTGCTCCAAGCTCTGGGTGTCTA
>JBBUGM010000022.1:0-13510 GCA_038077975.1 Patescibacteria group bacterium | reverse complement strand
ATCGGCTCGAACCATATTTTAATTTTGGGGGAAGAAAATTTTTTAATCCAATACAGAAACCCAGAAAAAGCCTTATAACAGAGGCTTTTTCTGTTGGTCTCGACTTTCAAGTCCATATATGTTATCCTTAACGGCATTGGAATAATGAACGTCCAATAACCTCGCCACGAGGGATTCGTGGTAATCCAGTACCTTGAGGAGGAACAAAAATGTTGGAACTTGTGAAAGTTGCCGCTCCGCTGTTGGCCATCGTGAGCTTCGTGCTGATCTGCTTGGGTTTTACCAAGCTCGGGAAGATGAAGGTGTTTCGCTTCACGTTGGGCGAGATCGCTCTCGTGACGGCCATCGCCTACGCCTTCCAGACAGCTCTCGCTGTCAGCGCGTTCGCTCCGTTTGGCATCGCCATTTGGTTCGCCATCAGCTCGATGAACTTCGCGCAAGCAACATGGCTGGCGACCGAGTAAGCGAGGACTCGACAATGCCTCTCACCAGAGCCCCCTGCGGAATTCAATTCTGCTCGGGGCTCTCACTTTTTCTAAAATTGAAAACGTTGTTATTTTCATAAAAATTCGTTATTATTTAAGTATTCGCTTCGCGAATTCTTGGATTTAATGCCGCCAAAGAAAAACTTGAAATTGTCAGCGGTGCGGCTCCGCCGCCTTTCCGCCATACGACGACTGCTCCGCTCTCTGCGTTCGCGGGTTGCCGAATTTTCGCGGGGGGAATTTTCCGGAAAAATGCGTTCGAACTAATTCAAGAATACTGCGCACCCTTCGACTCGCCGCACTCGCTCAGGGTAAACAAAAAAACGGAGGCTGTGGGCCTCCGTTTGCGATACATAAACTTACTGCTTCGCGATCTCGTCGTAGAAATGGATCATTGTGCGGATGCCGCCGAAAAATCTTTCGAGCGCAAGCCGCTCATTCGGAGAGTGTAGGTTGTCTTCGTTAAGGCCGAATCCGAGAAGTACCACCGGGCAGCCGATAACTTCGGAGAACATCGCGACAACCGGAATCGAGCCGCCCTCGAAAACCGCTCCGGTGCGCTCCGCGCCAAAACCTTCGCATAGCGCATGCCTCGCTTTCGCGTAAACCGGCGACGACTCATCAACGACCCACCAGTTGCCGGTGCCGAGATTTTTAATTTCAGCTGACAGTCCGGCGGGCAGTACATCGGCAACCCATTGACGGAAAATCCGATCGATCTGACCGATATCTTGATTGGGCACGAGGCGCATGCTTACCTTGACCGCCGCCTGCGCCGGAATAACCGTCTTACTACCTTCTCCGGTAAATCCTCCGGGCATGCCATGTACTTCGAAAGTCGGCCTAAGACCGAGCCTCTCCGGCACGGAAAATTCTTTCTCGCCCACGAAAAATGGGGCGCCGATCGAGGACTGAAATTCACGCTCGTCAAAGCCACTCGCGTGAATTAAATCCCTGTCCTCGTCCGTAATTTGCCGCACGTCATCATAAAAACCCGGGATCAAGACCTTCCCGCTGGGACTTTCGGCAAGGGCAACCAATCTCGAAAGAAATTTCAGAGGGTTCGGAGCCGCACCGCCGTAAATACCGGAATGGAGATCTCGATTCGCCGTGCGAATCTTGATTTCGTAGTAAAGCAGGCCGCGCAAGCCGCACGTGAGGCAGGGAACTTTCAAAGATTCTATGCTCGTGTCGGAAATACAAACCGCATCCGCGGCAAGCAGATCCTTGTGGTTGCGCACAAAATCTTCAAGATTGCTGCTGCCAACCTCTTCTTCCCCTTCGATCAAAAGTTTAATGTTGACCGGAGGAACTCCCCGTGTTTCCGCAAATGCCTGCGTCGCTTTGAGGTGGGTGAAAATTTGTCCCTTGTCGTCGCTTGTGCCGCGAGCATAGATGTGCCCTTCCCTGATCGCTGGCTCAAACGGCGGCGAAGTCCATTCGTTAAGCGGGTCAGGCGGCTGAACGTCGTAATGTCCATAAGACAAAACAGTTGGCTTCGACGGATCTACAAGCCATTCGGCATAAACGATTGGATGGCCGGATGTTTCGAAAATTTCAACCCTGGGAAAACCAATCCCGCGCAGATGATTTTCGAGCCATTCGGCGCAACGCCAAATATCTGCCTTATGTTCGGATAGCGCACTCACGCTCGGAATGCTCAGGAGTTCCTTTAATTCGTTAAGAAAAATTTCTTGATTACCGTCCACAAACGCCAGGATATCGCGCATTGCAAACCTCCGATTTCAAATCTAAAAGTCCTACGCAAGAGAATAGCATCAGCACAATTAAATATCAAGTGCTCCTAAAAACTTTTCTTATCCCATTGTACCATTCGCGCGAATGGTACAATCAACTATTTTCGTCGACATTATCGCGCAATAATTTTCTATAAAAAACAAAAAACGGAGGTTTTGCGCCTCCGTTTTTATTTTTCGTTCAGCTTGTAAAAATTTTCCATCAGCTTTGCTACAAGTATCGGACCGGTACCGCCGGGGGTCGGCGTATAGAACGCGAGATGCGAGAGATCACCCGAAGTATCAAGATTTCCTGATAACTTGCCTCCGACTTCCGCATAACCAAAGTCGATAACCCCGGTTTCCACTTTCAGCATGTCGGGCTTCACGATATTCGCCTTGTCCGCGCCAAGAATTACCAAATCCGCATCTTTAAGAATGGATAAATCGGCATTTCTGCCCAGAACGATAAGCTCGCGCACTTGGCCCATCAGCCACGATGCAATCGGCCGGCCGACAAGAATCCCGCGGCCCACAACGGCAATTCGGGAAGAGGGAAGAGAAAAGTCGAAAGCGGAAAGTATTTCTTGCACGACTCCTGCGGCCGGAGGGAGAACTGGATTGCGCCCGGTGTAAAACGCCCCGAGCGCGCGCTCGCCCAGAACGTCAACGTCTTTCTCGCGCGGAATGGCGTTCAAGACATAATGGCGATTTATTTGCTTCGGCAGGGGCAATTGCACAATAACTCCACCGCACGTTTTCTGCGCCGCGATCTTGCCGACTTTCTCGCGTAAATTGTCTTGCGAGATATCCGCGGGAAATTCGTAAAGGCGGAAATCGATTCCAAGTTCTTTTGCGGTTTTTTCTTTGCGCTTCAAAAAACTCGCCGATGCCGCGTCTTGGCCCGCAAGAACGCCAGCCAAAAATTTCTCTGGTTTCGGCAACGCCTTTAATCGTTCCAGAATCTCTCCCGCAATTTTTTTGCCGTCAATGATTTGCATATTCAATCCTTAAAACAAACTGCCATCATTATAACACAATTGTGCTATAAGGATAGTAAAAGATTTTTGATATTTTTAACTTTTTGGCAACCGATATTTGCGACAAATCTTTTGAACTTGACCACGGACGTTTTTGCTGGAAGCCAAGATTGCGTGAATCATCTCTGCAATTTCTTTCATCTCTTTTTCCTTCATGCCACGCGTGGTCAAGGCCGGCGTGCCGATGCGGATGCCGGAGGGGTCAAAGGGGCTACGTGCGTCATAAGGCACGGCGTTTCTGTTTACCACAATCCCCTGCGCCTCAAGCCGGTCCTGCGCCTCGCGGCCGGAGATGGCTAGATTCGTTAAGTCAATAAGCATCAAGTGGTTGTCCGTACCACCGGAAACCAAATTAAACCCAAGCTTGGTGAGCTCGTGCGCAAGCGCGTGCGCGTTTTTAACAACCTGCCCTGCATATTTTTTAAATGATGGCCGTGCCGCTTCGTGAAGCGCAACTGCGATCGCGGCGGTTTGGTGGTCATGCGGCCCGCCCTGGAGACCGGGAAAAACCGCGCGGTCGATTTCCTTCCCAATATCAATATTTTTCTTTCTCGCGATCGGCGATTTGCGATTTGCGAATATGATCGCTCCACGCGGGCCGCGAAGAGTTTTGTGTGTTGTTGTAGTTACAACATCGGCATACGGAAACGGGGACGGGTGTACTCCGCCAACGACAAGCCCGGCAACATGAGAAATGTCCGCCAGAAAATATGCGCCGACTTCGCACGCGATATGCCCGAATTTAGCGAAATCAATTTTTCTCGAATACGCCGTTGCTCCGGCGACGATTATTTTCGGCCGTTCGCGGCGGGCGAGCTTGCGGATCGCCTCGTAATCCAAAAGTCCGTCACGGCCGACGGCGTATTGAACCGGCTTATAGAACTGCCCGGAAAAATTCACTTTCCAACCATGCGTCAAATGCCCGCCAAAAGGTAAACTCATTCCCATAATTTTTTCTTCTGGTTTCAAAAGCGCGAAGTAAACTGCCATGTTCGCCGGCGAGCCGGAATATGGCTGGACGTTCACGTGCCATTGTTTCGACAAATGAAAAACTTTCCGTGCGCGCTCCTGCGCCAAAAGCTCGATCTTATCAATTACATCGTTCCCGGCATAGTAGCGCTTACCCGGGTACCCTTCGGAGTACTTATTGGTCAGTGACGACCCTAAGGCGCGCAAAACCTCGCGCGAAACGTAATTTTCCGAAGGGATTAAATTAAGTGTTTCGGACTGGCGTCGAACTTCTTGTTGGATTAATTTATCTAAAATCTTATCGCGCATTTTACTTTAAAAATTGTTGGGTTTATTTGTAGATTCGCATGAAATTCGTAGTTTCGCATTACTCACGTTAGTAAGCATCCTCCAAACGTGAGGGCATAGGCGCGTAGCCCCTGGTCGCGCACGAAAATTTTTATCTGACCGCGAGGCGTTTGCCCATGTTCGTGAACAATGTCGTTCGACAAAACAAGGTTATACATTTTTGCGTCATTCACTTCGATCTCGCGTAATTGCTTGCCGTTAAGCTCCAGGCGAACCTTGGCGGCACGTTCACCATTGTACTCCATAACCAAATTCACCTCGCTCGCTTCGAAGTTCAGAATGATGTGGTCCTCAAAATTTTCCGTTTTGCGGGCATGCTCGATATATTCCGGGAACTGTTTCCACTCGCCGCGATAATCCCAAAGTTTTCCGGCGCGGTCGCGCATCGAACCGAGATACAACTCTGGCGTTGTTGGAAAACAAATCCCGCCTTGGCTCGCCGTAGCTTCCTTGCCCGCATTAGCTTTAGCGGTGGCGGGAACGGAGGCGGCCGCTTCAATCTGCGGCAATTTTATTTCCGGATTTAATTCCAGAAGCGCTTTTTGTATCGCCTCTTCCGTTTCGGCGTAGCCGCCCTCGCCCGCGTGGTCATATACGATCTGCCCGTCCTTGTTTATTAAAAATTTTCTCGGCCAAACGCTGTTCGAATACAAACTCCAAATTTGGTAATCGCTGTCCATAACAACGGGATACTCGATGCCGAAATTTTTGAGCGCGCGCTCGACGTTCCCGACGTTTTTTTCGAATTCGAACTCAGGCGTGTGCACGCCGACTATCACAAGCCCTTTGTCTTTGTACTCGTCGTGCCAGCGCTTCAAGTGCGGCAACGTGCGAATGCAATTGACGCAGGAGTATGTCCAAAAATCCACCAAAGCAACCGCCTTGCCCCGCAAGTTATGCATATTAAGCGGCTTGGAGTTGAACCACCTTAAATTGTTCGGAAATTCTGGTGAGCGCATACTTTATTCATTCTACACGAAAAGATGAGCGCCTTCCCTCGCGAGAGAAAAGGCGCTGTTTAGCTTTTAGTTGAAAGTTATCATACGGGCAAGGTCCTCGCGGATATAGGGACTCAAGAAAAATTCCACAGAGGCCAGAAAGATGTTCCAGCCGTAATGCATCAGGATCGTTGGCCAGAGTTTTTTGTATCGCAATACGAGCCACACGGATGTTGCGCCGAAGAATGCTGCGAATAGGCGCCATGGCATCGAATAGTTCGTGTGCAGAAGTCCGAAAATTAGTCCGCTTGCAACGACTATCAGCCAAAAATAGGCCCAGTGCTGTTCGAGAAAGTTAGCAAAACCGCCGTGTCGAATCCCCATCCAAAAAGGACCGCGGAATTGCAGCTCTTCTGCGAATGGCGCGATCGTAACTCCGAGAAACAGAAGATAGATGGCAGGGATGTGTATGGAAAAATTCATGCCCTGCGAGAGTATGGGCCAATCGGCGCTTGTGATGTCGACGGGCTTCGTGAACTCTATTCCGAAAAACAGCCACCCGAAAAGAAAGACAACGATTTGAAGCAGGAGAACCCGCTTCATCGCATCTGCGAGCTCGATTTTCAAGACATGCCTCCTTAGATCAAAGCTAACCAAATTATACTCCAAAAAATGTCATCTGTCAACCGCCCGCGCAAACGAGGACGAGGAGCAGTTCTCACTGCTCCTCGTTAAACCCGCGGCTGTTGTGATTCAGTATGGCCAAGATTACAGACACTTGCTTCTTGCGCTCGGCGCCCAAGGGATCAATTTCCCGCCAGAACCGGCACCTGCCCAAAAACAACTTCTTCCAGCATCGCCGCGCGTCGAGCTGAAAATGACGCGCTCTCATTTTTTCTATGATTTGGAGATTTTCCGAGTCAAGAACAAGGGTAATGTCGCCGTCCTTATCCGCCACCGCACGCACGACAATGTATCTTAGAACTCCGTACACGTTTGCAGACGGACTCTCCGCGTATAGCTCGTAAAAGATGACCTCTTTTTCGTTGTCGATAAGCCCTTCCTGCTTTTCCCACCCGCGGACAGAGAAACTGCCCGGAAGATCCTTGTAAAATATCTGGGGTGCCGCACTGGTGTCGAGCGGAGCCAGTGCGAGGATCAACACCAAGAAAACAATGCAGTATTTCATTCGCATCCTTTGCTCCTTATGCTTCTTACGCCTTACTTGCTGTTGTTAATTATACATCATCTCCACAAAAAAATCAAGTGGATCCCGCCTCTCTGCCGACCCAAAAGAAACACGTATAATACGACTTAGTATTGCTGTCCGAGGAGAGAAAAATGAGTAGCCGGAAGCGCACGGCGTCTAGGGGGAAGAAGCGGTCTGCGATCAGGGCCTTTGTCCAGGAACAAAGAAAAGGGTTCGAGATCAAACTGACCGGCCCGCTTCCGGAACTTTCTTGCTTCGAGCATGGTGAATTCCGCAATTTGCTTTGGCGCCAGATGATGACAACTCCCGAATCGCGCTGGTATGAACTTAAAGACGCAAAAATCCTTAACGGCGTCTACCGCGAAGTTCTGCGTCAAAGAAAAATAACACGGGAAGCGTTGCGCAAACCAGAAGGAGCCGCCTAGCGGCTCTTTTTTTGGGTGCCCGACGGGCCAGTATCGCACTAAATTGGGGAGACATACGGGATTTGCACCCGTGCCGGGAGTTCCACAAACTCCAGTGCTACTATTACACCAATGTCTCCATCCTTCCTTGCACGCTCAGTTTACACTAAAAAATTTGTATTCTCAAATTTTGCTATAATATTTCGATGGCCTTAGCGATCACAAACTTGGGGCATTTGGCCGAGGAAAACCAGTTACTGGTTTATTTTATTATTTATCTTTCGACCATTTTCATCGGCAACCTTGCCGCCTTCGGCGGATTTTGGCTTGTTTTCCGCGGCGAACTCGGTCCGTGGGGGTTGCCATTGCTCATAGCCACGCTTCTTCTCGCGGAGGCGAGCGGAGATATCTTGTGGTATTCTCTCGGCCAAAAGCTTCGCGGCAGCAAACTCGGGGACTTCATACGGAATAAATTCACGCCGCAGCACGATAAGATCGAAAGTTCGCTTCAAAAGAACGGCATGAACTGGATATTCTTATCGAAATTTTTATACGCTTCGGCTTTCCCCGTTATTTTCACGATCGGCTGGGCGGGCGTGCCTTTCAAAAAATTCCTAAAAGTATCTTGCTTGGCCATCGCCCTTTGGATGCCGATCTTGGGCGGAGTTGCCTTCGGATTGGTTTCTAGCCTCACGCCACTTCAGGCAACAACAATTTTTCGCCGCGTCGAGATCCTTTTCCTCGCCGGCCTTGGCCTCTTCATTCTCATTGATTATTTCTTACTGCGCTTCGTGAAAAAGATACTGTACATCGTGAACGATACGATGAGCGGCGCGCACGACGACACTCCAAAAACCGGCTAAAGCCGGTTTTTTGTTTTCCGCTTTTTCTCCTTTTGAAATCGCTTTTATATATTCAGAAGCTGTCATTCCAAACTTGATTTGGAATCCAAAGGCCGCCGAAATTTGACCGTTGCTGGATGCTGAATCAAGTTCAGCATGACAAAATCCACGTTCCGAAGGTCCTCGAGCCCGATTTGACATGGCCTGTAGATATGCTATAATGTAGCCAGTTCTTAACAATGTGAGTTTTATAACGGAAAGACAGGAAAAGAGCAGTAGGCCGCATTTTTGTCAGATGTCATATGTCAGTTGTCAGATGTTGTGCGACCTAATGTTCTTTTCCTGTCTATCAGCCAAATCGGAACTTCAAACGTTCCTATGGTTGGGATGAGAAAAGAGATCCTCGCGAGGATCAAATCAGACAAAACCGAAACGAAAAAGGAGAGCAACACCATGACGACCGAAAACACTGCAGTACCCGCCCGCGTTCAGCTCGCGGACACGTTGATCTACTTCGGCGAAGAGGCCAAGAAAGCCTTGGAACCGAAGATCCTCTCGGAAGTCTCGGAGCAAGGCCGACGCGGCGAGAAGGGCTACCGAGCCCGTCGCAAGGCGTCTGTCTTCACGAAGAGGCACAACTTCACCCCGATGGAAGCCCTGAAGATCACGGCCATGAAGGAACTCAAGGCCGAGGTCCTCACTACCATCGTCATTCCGGAAGGCGAGCCGTATGCCGGCCGGACGGCGATCTTGATCCCGACAGCCGCGGATTACGATCGCCTTGTGACGAACATCAAGGAGTACTGGGCCAAGAAGAAGGCCGAGAAGGAGCAGAGGGAAGCGGAGCGAATCGCCAATTCGCCCGAAAACCTCGCTCGGCAAGCGACCGACACCCTCACCCGAGTGCGCCACTCTCTGAGTTTCTACTCGGAGATCAGCGACCCGGAAGGTGGACGCCGCCGGCCCGGTCCACGTCTCGACCTCTCGGCCTTCGAAACTGAACTCGGCGATCTCAACGGTGAGCTCGTCAAGGCGCAGTTCGCGAAGGACACGGCGACTCTGAAGTCCGTTGCCGAGCGAGCGGTTGATGCCCACAAGCGGATGGACACGACCTATCTTGCTTGGCAGCTCTCGTCCCTCGACAGCCGGCTCGCGGCCCATTCGGATGAGCTCGACCGCGCTGTCACCCACGAGGCAACCTCGCAGATGCGCGTGATCATGGAGGCGTACGGAAAGGACGGCGATGCCCAAAAGGCACGCCGGGCCCTGGTCGACGTCGACAAGGTCATCTCGGGTCAGGTGAAACAGGTGCGTGGCGGCACCTACCAGCGCCCCGAGCGCAATGACGACCGCAGCGGACGCCCGAGCACGAATTACGGCTCAGGCGGAACGCATGGCAACCGAGTGCGCGAACGCGCCGCTCGGCCCGGCCCCGGCGAGAAGCCCCTCGTCGGCGGCACCAGCCAGCGCGACAAACGCTAATCCCATTAGATAGCGTTCCACGCATCTAACGGGATAGCTCCCAACCACAGATCCCGGAGAGGAGAGGTTCGCAAACGCGACCGAACCTCTCCGGGATTATTTTTTAAAGCATTCAAGATTGTCGGCAAAAATTTGTCGCCAATCTTGAGTCCTTTGAAAATTTCATCACGATCACAGGACTGATTCGCAGTAAATCACGAAAAGGAGAGAACAGCCATGGCGGAAGTAAGACCGGAAGAAGTTGTTCGTTTGCTACGCGAAGATGCCATCTTCGCAAGACAATCTGAAAGCAAAACAGTAAAAGAAAAGCCCGCATTTGGAGTACTTGTTCTGCAGGCGCTGAATCACGCTACCGAAGGCACTGAACTCAAACTCCAGCCCAAAAAGGATGATGTTGCTGAAAGCTCGGAGCCAACCACAGTTGTGGTCCCAAGCTTATCGGAATATCTTGAGGAGCAGGTCAAAAGCCAAAAGCCAGCGTACCAACTGCTCGATCAGGTGAGTTTTTATTCTCACCGCGGCATTGAGGCTCTGACTGATGGCAATTTCGAAGAGTTCGATATTTGCGCAACGCGCATCAAAGAAGCGTGGGACGCACTGGCATTCATCAAGCTTCCGAAAGATATTCTCTGGAGGTTTGACAGCAACACTGGCCAGGAAATCGTCGAAATGGACCAGGTTTCATTCTTCTGGCCCGGCGTCAGAGACGGAGAACTCTCTCCGGAAAACATCAAACACTACTCCACGTTCTGGGGCATCAAGCCGCAGGCATGGCTTGCCGGACTTGGCGACACCTCAAGCGAAGTTGGCAAGGTGATGGTGAATTACCTCTACGTCAACAAAACCATGCCAATCGACGACCAATTGGCCATGCGCGACAGATATGTGCAATTTCTGTCCGCTATCCAGGAAAAATTCCGCGAATACAAAGGGACGCCCGGAAACATCATCAACAATACCAGGGCCCGCTTCGAGGGCTTCAGCAAGCAATTCGGCCGGATCACCCGCTTCATCTATGAAGCGAAGGAGCGCGAATTACTGCTCCGCAACCAAGTAGCCCTACAAAAGGAGGGATAATGCCAACTGCAACCGAAAGCAACTACACGTCCCCGACACTCTTGAAGTCGCCCCTCTTTGCCTTTTGGAAAGGCATGGAAGCGGCTATCAAGAACGGCTTGGAAATTGACTTCTATCTCCCGACGCAATTGGTCGACATCGAGCAAAACCTCATCGTCGCGCCGAGCAGTGTTTCATTGCGGCTTGAAGATGACGGTTTCGCGCTTACCAAGGCGACCGGCGGGCTTGAGCAAATTGTCCGCAACGTCGCAGGGGTAACCGTTCCACTGACTCTGCTCCGAGAAGGCGCGTCGCGAGCGATTACGGGAGACGGGAACGGGACTCTTGTTCCACTCTCCATCCTGCTTCGCGGACTTGCCTATGCCGAGGAAGCCGCAGTGGAACGCAAGGAGGTCGAAGATCTCCATGCACTCTGCGACATCACATGGCAGGAACTTCTCGAAGGGAAACCTGGTCGCGCTTATATCCATTTCGAAACCAGACAGCGCGAACAGAAAACCATTCACGCCTGGGATGACTACCAAAGCGGGAAGCCATACTTCCGCATCGGCGTCGTTATGGAGTGTTTTCCAAACGGCGACTACGCGGCGGTCAAGTGGCTGAAGGAGAACGATGGGTTGATTTCCGACGAGTGCAAAGTTCCAAAAGCTCCCGGAGTCAACTTCAGCGATCTTCCCTATCCGATCGGTGGCCTCATGCGGCGACTACAAGGTATTGCCTCGTCGTCAACAAAGCGCACGAGAACCAAAGAAAACACCATGGGCTTTGATCGCAGCTTCGAGCAACAAATGCTTGAGGCGGCGGGAGAAGTTTTCGACGCCAACGACTGGAAACCGGAATTCGACGCGCGGCAGTCGGCATACGTTAATGCCGTTGCCGTCGACGAAAAAACCGGACTTCTGCTTCTCGTTTTCAAGATCGATGACGGGAAGCGCTCTTGGGGAACACCCGGGGGCGGAGTCGAGGTGGGAGAAACCACTGTGGAGGCCCTCGTTCGAGAGGTCAGATGGGAAACCAGTCTTAACATCGGCTTCCTGCCTTATGCCGAAAAACTCTATGGGATCGACAAGATCATCGACCGACTGATGAATGAACGCCATCGGCGGATCACTTTCTACACTCCGTTCGACAGCAAATCGTTCCGAATCCCGAAGCGCGTGAAGGAAGACAATGAAATCGGCAAAGTGGGCTTGTTCACTCTCGGTGATTGCCTGAAGATGCCCCACTTCCCCTACGACCGAACAACTGCAAAGGAGAACGAAAACTACATCAAGCAGCTCCATATGGACGACATCGTCACGGTTCTGCGCAAGCTCGGCAAACTCGAACCATTGGGTTGCCGGGAAGCGACACCTGACGAGTACGAAAACTTCGTCCTCGCACAAACTGCCTAAGCATCAAAGAAGTTCGGCCCCGCGGCACACGCTGCGGGGCTTTTTCTATTTTTCTTGACAAATTAGATTTTTTATGCTATCATTTGAAGCAGTAAAACTATTGTTGGGAGGTTGCCTTGAAATACAGATACGGGATTTTGCGTACAGACGACTCGCAAGAGGCAGATGAATACAACAACCAACTACTCGGAGAGTCCACCCTCGGCATCGAGGTGATCAAATCATCTCTTGCTGAACGCTGTGGACTGGGGAACATCGACCCGCAGCACGGCGACGGCTACAACTCGTCCGCCATCGAAGAAGCTCTTACGTTTTCGCCCTTGCCACCCGACGGCGCCTGCTTCGTGACAGTCCGTCCAGACAGGGACTCTCTTGGCGCGATGGCTGTTTTGACTCTGCGTGCCGAAGAGAAAACGATCGACGCCAAGTTGGTGGAGTGGATAGGCCTCATGGATTTGCTCGGAGGGAAAAATGCAGTTCAGACCCATCCGGAAAAGGCCGTTCCCGGCTACGCTACATCAGCAATGCAGGTCATCATCCAAGATCCGCTTGGGGTATGGCCGACTCTCGAAGAAAAAGTGGAAGAGATCGGAAAAATCCTCACAGGACAAACACCTCACGAGAATCTCAAGGCCATCGCTATACTGAAACAGCAAGACCGCGATGGATTTAGGGTCGAAATGCGCGGACCTGTTGCTTTCGTCCTCGCTCCGGGGAAATATAACCAAGCTCGAAACTGGGGAAATCAACGGTATCGAGTAGCGGTTATCTTCGATCCGGAGTATCCGGCAGTGCATGGCACCGGAACCCATACTCGCTGGAGCGTGGTGAGACAAGACGGCTACTTCGACCGTCGAGGATTTGAAGAAGCCATCAACACAGAAGAAGCTCGGGCAAGAAATGTGCCCTTAGTAGACCTCGAGAAACTCGGCTACAGCTGGGGTGGTCCGCGGAATATTGTTTCTTCGCCGTATGGACGGGAAACCGCCCTGTCGAAAGAAACAATCCTGCGAATTGCCCGCGAGTGTGCGGAGTCTGGTCGTGTTTCGTGAATGAACCAAGCCCGCTTTGTCGTAAGACATGGTGGGCTTCTTTTTGCCAAACTATTTCGCCTGTGCTAAAATAGCGTGATACAATGAAACGTAATACCAATATACTAATGCGTGCGAATGATACTAATAATGCTAATTCGCACTATTCGCGGCATTCGTATGAATTCGTAGATTAGCATTACATCAATGTCTAACCTTGTTAAAAACATCGCTTGGGCGATATTAACGCTTCTCATCATCTCCGTTGTTTTTTCGTTTTTCCTTGAGCCGAAAGAAGCGCCGGAAAAATTGTCGCTGAACCAACTTGTGGCGCGCATCAACTCGGGCGCGGTCGCAAAGATCGACGTGAACGGCGACGAACTCAATATCGAGCTTGCGGACGGCAAACCGGCAGAATCTAAAAAGGAAGCGGAGGCGGGACTTTCGGAGACGTTGCGCAACCTTGGCGCGGAACCGGCGGCACTCGCGGGAGTTGAGATCTCCGTCGCCGAAGAAGAGGGCTTGGATGGCCAAAGCCACGGAGATGTCGATCA
>JBBUGM010000021.1:0-23204 GCA_038077975.1 Patescibacteria group bacterium | reverse complement strand
AATAACAACAAACATCTCTTAATTACTGTTGCTCTTGTGGATAATCTGAATAATGCCGTTGTTGGCGCTTCGGTTTCTATTGATCTTTCTCTCAACGGAAGTGTTGTTGGATCGGGCACGGGCACGACCGGTACGGACGGAAAAGTGACATTTTCTCTCAAAAATGCTCCATCGGGACATTACGAGACAAAAGTTACCGCTGTCGGCGCTACGGGACTCACATGGGACGACATAACACCGGCGAATGGATTTGATAAGTAAATGCGCCGTAATCTCAACAAAACACCCTCTGTAATGGAGGGTGTTTTGTTTATAAACTAATCCTGACTCTGTGCGGTTCGACTTTACTCACCACGGGCGGTTCCCACCAGTTCTCGCATTTGCTGGAGTATCACGGTCGGATATTTGTACACTTCCGCCCAATCCATCTGTCGAAAATCGTCTCTCAAGGCGAGCAAAGGTGCTTTTTTAGTTGTCCAACACGATAATTTCTTGACTAAATCGGAAAGCTTTGCTATCATGTTTTATAAGGTAAATATCAGGCGCAAAAGTCGGTTTGCGCCACAAATAAAATAATTAAAAAATGAAAAAACAACTTAATAGCGGCTTCGGCGATTTTTGGGCTTGTGGCCTCATATGTTCCGGCCTTGGCCTTGCCGTCGCTTCCGGCCGCGGCAGACGACTCGGCAGTAATCGCTCTCGGTGAAAGAATCGATCCGCAAACAGGGAGGATAGTCGAGGGATTTAAAATAATCGATTACAAACCCGGCTACGGCAAAAGTGCGAACGCAAGAAAGCCCGGAGGAGGCGGCACAACTTGCTATGCATTCCTTGCAAACGGCGCCCGCTGGAAGGGAACAGAGAATTATTTAGTTGACCCGACAAATTCGCGGGGACTCGACGGAACGGTCGTGAACGGTTTGCTTGCTCAAGCGGCAGACGGATGGGACAACCAGGTTGCCTTTGAAGTTTTTGGCAACGAAGTTCAGGGAGCGGTTGATGCGGCCTCTATTGGAAATTCCATGAACGGCAGAAATGAGTTCGCTTTCGGCGATTCCGGAAGCCCGGGGGCTATTGCCGTTACGGTTGTCTGGGGAGTGTTCTACGGCCCGCCATCTGGGAGAGAACTCGTTGAGTGGGATATGCTTTTTGACGATGGCGACTTCGATTGGAGCGCGGAGGCAAGCGGGGTCGCGGGGAAAATGGACTTCTTGAACATCGCTGCTCATGAAGTGGGACACGCTGCCGGGATGGGGCACCCCTCGAACACCTGCACGAATGAAACAATGTATGCTTACGCGGATTACGGAGAAACGATAAAGCGCGACCTGAACACGGGAGATGTTTTAGGGATCAAGGCGCTGTACAAGTAGGTAGTAGGTAGTAAAAACAGAAAAGGAAAAACCGCCCCGGAGAAACCGAGGCGGTTTTAGTTCTGCGTAATCACTCTTCCGGACAAGCCAAAGCCGCAATGCGCTTGTCGAGTTGTTCCGAGCTCGGACCCGACTCCTCGTCGAGTGACTTGATCAGCCTGAGAACGCGGGCTATGGCGCAGGGATTACGGCCGCTTCTCCGTAGAGCGTCAAACGCCACTCTGTCGGCTTCGATCTGCTGGGCTGTTTCAAGTTCAGCGTCCACAACAACCATGACACTGTGAGGAAGCGCTCCGTACTCGTAAGACTGATTCAGAGAACCTTCTTCTTGAGCTCTCGGATCGAAAGACCAAACCACGGTGGTAGCAGGAAGATGATTCTTTTTCCAATGCCCCCACTCGTGACCCATGACAGCAGCGAAGTCCTCGATGCCTTCCGAACCATTTTCGAGAAGCGCCACGATTACGCCAAGACAAATCTCCATGCGCACCGGGTCGCTTTGCGGATCGATTCCTGCCTGAAACTCCAAAGAGTTTCTGGAGCTGATCATCGCTTGCCTGATGACAGCTTCGTCTTCCGGAAACATGTCGAGAAGAACACGCTTCGGATCATACTGACCGTAATCGATGCTATCCTGCTTTTCCGTGCTAACAGGATGACCCGACTGCGCGAAAGAGAATTGGGCCAAAAACAAAACGAAAAAAGTGAGCGCGATTGCTACGCCAAGTTTTTTCATGTCAAAGACCTCCTTAGAACTAAAGCTGGCTATATTTTACCATGTTGAAAAACGTTAGTCAAGTGCAAAGCGGCGAAGAAAAAACCGCCTCGGGAAACCGGGCGGTTTTTAGATCTTGATTCCATACATCTTTTCAGCGTATTCTTGCGCCATCCTGTCCGCGCTCCAATGCGATTCTGCCTCGAATTTTCCGTTGAGCATCATTTGCTCCCACTCTTCGTGGCGGAGGTAAAACAATTCTTTCGCTTGTTTCATGGCGTGCCGCAGTTCCGGAAGATCATAGTCGTCCTGGTTCGGCCGTGCGCAATCTGAACCGAAAGGGAAAAAATTACGCTTATCGGCTTCCGCCATCCAACCGTCAGGAGTCGACATGTTGACCGCGCCGTTCATCGCCGCAGACATGCCCGAGGTGCCGCAAGCTTCGTTCGGAGCGCGCGGCGTGTTGAGCCAGAGATCCGCGCCCGCCTTCAAAATCCTGCTCATCTCAAGGTTGTATCCCGCTAAAACGACAAGTTCGGGAATTTGCCTGCTTAATGCGTAAAGTTCGTTCCATGCCTTAACCATTTCCGTGTCGTCGGGATGCGGCTTGCCCGCCACGATAACCTGAAGCTTCTGACGCGCGTTGAATTGCTCGCGCAACCACTCCATGTCGCGGAAGAGAAGCTTCGGCCGCTTGTATTCGGCAAAACGCCTTGCCCAGACGACCGTCATCGCGCCGGGGCTCAAGCTGTGCCCTGTTTCAAGCTGGAGCCACTCAAGCATATTGAACTTATGCCTGCGCTTCGCGTTCCGCAAAAGCTCCGCGCTCCTAATATCGCGCATATCCGGCATCTGCCAGAAATCCCTGCTCGCACCATTCGTGATGTAAGTGAGATCCGGACATCCGGGAAGATGGTTCCACATCTGCTTCGCGACACCTAGATGCTTGCGCGATACGGCATTCGCTTTTGAAGACAAGCTAAGCGCCAGAGCCGCCATGTTAAATGGAGAGCCGCCGAAACGCATCACCATATTGCCCAATTTACCGCGAAATCCGCACATCCGCCGAACAGTTTCGGCGCTGTATTCTGGATTTCCGGCTTGGACCGGGGTGTGCGTCGTAAAAACAATCTGTCGACGCGTACGGGCGATAACTTCTTCCTCGCTTCTCTCGGGAAAATCGTTAGACGCCAAAAGTTCCACGGCCGCGAAAGCCGAATGGCTTTCGTTGATGTGGCAGAGGCGGATGATATTGCCCATGAGGCGAATCGCTTCGACGCCGCCGCGCCCCAAAACAATGGATTGAGCGATCTTCCGCTTTTCCATATCTTCCCGGCTGATACCGCTTGACGCGAACGAGCCGCCGTAAAGCTGCATCGTGTTCTGCCGTGAAAGATGGCTCGCGTTTTCCACGATATCGGTGTCGAGAAAATAGATCGTCGCGAAATTCCGGTATAGTTCCCGCCGCGGCCTCCAAACCTTGATATAGACATCCGCTCCGTCGATCTTAATCGGAAAGATCAGGCCCGTGTCTTCCAAGATGCCTTCGTAATAACGCTTCACGTATTCGGCCCGCATCTCAACCCTTTCGTAATCGAGTACCTGGTCGTAATACCCTTCGCGCGGCAAGATCGTTGCGCCGACAAGGGGCAAATTTAATCTCTGCGCCGATTCCAGCATCGCAGCTGTAAAAACTCCCAAGCCGCCGCTAAAAGTTCGAAGTTCGTCACCCAATGCGACCTCCGGAGTGATGAAAGCGACGACTTCCCGCGCTTCCCGGCGTTCTTTCTTTTTCTTTGCCACCGGAACACCTCAAAAGTCGAAGGACTATTCTAATATATAGCTCTTAGACGGCTTCTTATCAAGAGAAAATGGGTGATTTCCCGGCCATTGCGCTCGCATAGAGGACATGCTATAATACCTTTGTTAGTAAGTGTTCTCCCGGGATAGCAGTCGAATCATATTCGACCGCCACCCGGCAAACCGGCCGGTAGTCCTTCGCTAAAATTGTGGACACGTCCGGGTAAGAGTTTCATGTTGGGGCCAAATGTATCAAAACAGGCGGCCGAAGCAGAAACCCGAAGAGAGTAGGTCGCCTTACAAATATAAATATCGCGAATAGGCACTAATATTTCACAAATTTACACGAATGCATTCGTGATATTCGTGATTTTTGATTAGTGAACATTAGCGATTCAAACTAACCATGAGATTGTATGTTGGCGGATTGCCTTGGTCCACGACCCAGGACGAACTCCGCGAAACATTCGAGAAGGCAGGAACGGTGGAATCGGCAACGATAATCACCGACAAATTCTCCGGCCGCTCGAAGGGATTCGGTTTCATCGAGATGGCTAACGACGCGGAAGCGCAGAAAGCCATCGAGATGTGGAACGGAAAGGACTTCGGTGGAAGGACCTTGACCGTTAACGAAGCCCGCCCGATGACCGAACGCGCTCCTCGCCGCGAAGGCGGAGGTGGACGCGGCGGATTCGGCGGAGGCGCAGGCCGAGGAGGCAGAAGGGAAGAGCGCTGGTAAAGAGCTCAGAATCGCGTCCCTTTTTGGAACCGCGGTTCGTCCCGCTCCAGCGGCGGGACGCCCGCTGCCTCTCCTCAGCCGCACTCCGCATAGCGGAGACCAAGCCGCGGCTGAGTCCGAGAGCTTCCAAAAGGGGATCGATTCTTCGCCTTTTGTAATTGTTAATACGAAAACGCCCCGATTAAAATCGGAGCGTTTTTGTGTTATCATCACACTTGAAGCGGGTTTTACTTGAAATTCCGCATTTATGAAAAGATTTTTAGTAGTCACATTTTTGATCTTGGGGGCGGCTGCTGCCGCGTTATTTCTTTTCGACAAACCGGCGAAAATCGCGCTGGTGCCGGGGCCGCCCTTGATCGGCTACGCCTATACGGACGAGGGCGAATATCTCTTGAGCCAGAAGGTGGAAAAGGGCAAAACCTTCGCGAATATCGCGGAATCCTTTGGCATCGGCTATGAAGATATGCTCGCGATACTCGAATCGGCGAAAGACAAATATAATCTCGAAAAAATAGTCGAAGGGCACGAATTGAGTTTCATCGCCGAGAAGGCAAACGGCGAACTTGAAAAACTCGTTTATCAAATAGACAGCGAAGAGGCACTGATCTTGGAGAAAAACGCTTCAGACACATGGAGTGGGGAACGGATAGACATACCTTACGAAACCGAGCTTGATGAAATTGGTGGGGTAATAGAGTCATCGCTTTTTGAGGCGGTTGTCGGCGCGGGCGGCCCCGTCCTACGCGGCGAATCCGCTACGGAGGGCAAGGACGAGCGGGTGGCGCTAGCTTTAGCAGAAATGTTCGCCTGGCAGATCGACTTTGCCACGGACATTCGAACCGGCGACTCTTTCCGCGCGATATACGAAAAAAGATTTCTGAACGGGAGCTATGTCGCCCCAGGGCATATCCTCGCAGCCGAATTCACGAACGACGGCGCGGAATTTCGCGGTGTTTATTTCTCCGCCAAGGGCGGATCCGCCTCTGGCGGAAAGGATCTAGACGGTAAAGCGGGATACTACGACCTCGAAGGCCTTTCTCTTCAAAAAATATTTCTTAAGTCCCCTCTTTCATATAAATACATCAGCTCCGGTTTCAGCTATAACCGGCTGAACCCCGTGACGCGCACCAATTGGGGGCCGCACAGAGCAATCGACTATGCAGCGCCCGCAGGAACTCCGGTCACAAGCGTTGGCGATGGAACAGTAATATCTTCCGGCTGGAAAGGCGACCTCGGCATTGCCGTTTTTGTGCGGCACAACGAAACATATACAACCGTTTACGGACACTTTTCCCGAACGGCGGTGCGTCAAGGAGCCAAAGTCAAACAAGGGCAAGTTATCGGCTATGTAGGCGCAACCGGATTGGTTACGGGGCCACATCTTCACTACGAAATCAGAAAATTCGGGACAAGAGTAAATCCGCTCACGATCGAACTGCCGCCCGGAGATCCGGTCGCGAAAACCGATAGGGAAGCATTCCAAAAAACGCTTGCGCAGTACAAGGAATTCTTCGAATAACTAACGCAGTAGCATTAAAAGAAACGACCCTGCTTTAGGCGGGGTCATTTTGCAACCTGTCGATTTCTTCTTTCAGTATGCGCACAGAATCAAGCATAACCTTGAACGGATAGTAATAAAGTTCAAGAACCACGGGGATTTCCCGCGAGTGTTGTAATTCCACCTTGCGGATAAGCCTCAACACCTTCCTGAGTTGCAGTATTCCTTCATCGATTCCGAGCGGCTTGTGATCTTGCAGTTCCTGCACCCTGGTCCCGTCGTTATAAACCACATCAGCAACCCGGATAACTTCGTGGATGTGCACACTCCTCAGGCGATGGCCGTGCCGAGCCATAAACTGCTCAAAGCACTGCTTGTTATTCTCCCATTTTTGAATAATCAGGTGTCCCGTATCGATCGTCACTCCGACGCGAACCTCTTCCGGGATCCAGCACATGATCGAATCGAGATCCGTATACTCAAGATTCTCGATGCAGAGCTTTTCGAGCGGCATAAACTTCTGTATCTGCTGGAGAGATTCGAGAAGATTTGCGACAATTACCTCTCTTGTAATAAACTTGGTGACGAACTGCAGACCTTTTTTGGCGGCAATCCGCACTATAAACGCCTTCAGCCAATTCAACCGTTTGCCGGTACAGATCCTCTTGGACTCATTCCCGACAGACGGCCCGAAATGAGCGGAAGTATAGCGGAAAAATCTTTCGCTGCCGAGATGAAGAACGTGGATGGGGTCGAGGTCTTTAAAAAACTCGTAGATCTCTCGGATATCCTCTACTGCGGCGTTGTGAAGGCGCTCACTATACGAGTCGATAAATAGACCAGAAAACTGTGGCAGGTGAACTGAAAAAGTAATGTCTTTCCGCTGCAAAGATATAAGATATGGCAATTGCTTCTTCCACCACGATTTGAACTCTGGCGAAATGAAAACAAGGTCTCCAGAGATCTCAATATGCCTCGTCCCGGCCTTAAGCAATTCCTCAACGCTCGCACGTAAATCGCGGTGGCAGAGAAAAATCCTTGCGATATTTAAAAATGTCTGTGAATAGTCACGCCTCCGCTCCGGCTTAAACCTAAAGTAGTGATTCGCCAGTTCCGGCACAAGTTCAGGAACGTTCAAGAGTGTACCCACGCGCATGGCTAATTTCCTCGCTTAAAACGGCTAACTACACCATATCACGCGCATCCAGTTTTCACAACGGAAAACGGAGCCCCGGAGGCAAAGTGCCGCCGGGGCGAACAATTTTACACAAACGGCCAGTAGGTATGGATAAAGAATCTGAGCGCCCATTCGGTGGATTCGGTATATGGATACCACCAAAGTTCCCAATCACTGAAGGGCAATGGGAAAGTCGGCTCGACGTACGTCCGCGGTGTCGTAAACCGACGCGCTCCGAAGAAACCGTGCCGCGGAATGCCGCTCATCGGCGCGGCGCTTCTTTTTGTTCCGCACTGGGGAAGGCCGGCGAACATCCAGTTCATCATACAATCGTTCCTGTTTAAATTGCCGACTTCTAGTTCCTGTCTGACCTGCTTCGCTATTTTTTTACTGCGAGTGAAAACCGCTCCGTTCAGTCCGTAACGAGATCGATTAGCCAAAGAAATCGCTTCTTCCAAGGTATCCGCCGGCATTACGGCAAGAACCGGCCCGAATGTTTCTTCGGCGAGAAGCTCCATATCAAACGTCGCTCTCGCGATCACGGTTGGCTCGTAGTATCGGCCGGGCATGCCATAAGGCCGCTTGCCGCCGCAGAGCACTTCCGCGCCGCCATCCACGGCTCGAGCCACTCTATTTTCGATAATTTCAAGTTGTGGTGCCGTGATGATGGGACCGTAATCGATCCCGGGCAGAAGCATGCACGCTCTTCGGACCAAAACTTCAACCACTCTTTCGTATTCGTGCCGCGCGACTATAAGGAGCCGCAATGCCTTGCAATAAGCGCCGGAGTTGGCAAAAGCGTGCCAGACAGCGGCATTCACGGTGCGTTCGAAATTATACGGCGGCCAGACGATACCAGGCGTCTGCCCACTCATCTCCGGATTGCAAGGAATCTGCCGACGAAAACACGATTCCATAACGTTCAGGCCGGCATCGCAAGATCCCGTAAAGGCAATGCCATCGGCCCGCTCAACAATCGCTTTCCCGGTTTCTGCATACCCGGGGGCAACTTGCAGAAGGCCATCCGGGAAACAACCAAGTTTTTGAATAATCTCCGCTACTTTCAAGGCGGTAAACGGCGTGTACTCTGACGGCTTCCAAATCACGGCGGATCCGCAAAGAATTGCCGGGAAAATGTCGGCAGCCGGAATGGCAAGCGGCAAATTCCACGGTGTAATTACTCCGACAACGGGCAGGGCCTGCGTGTAATTCGTTTCACCCCTTCTATTTATGAGGCCTAAACAAGGCCACGAAGACGTCTCTTCGCAAAGGATATTCTTGGCGTTCCAGGTAAGCCAGGCGAGATCTCCCACGGCAGAAAGCGGCTCGAGCATGGCATCGGGCCAAACTTTTCCGGTTTCGAGCCGAATTTCCTTTATTAATTCTTCGTAGTGCCAGATAAAATACCTCTGAATCTTGCGCAGTGCTCGCTTCCTCTGCCCCACAGACGATTCGCGCCATTCCCTTTGCGCTCTCCTTGCTTTGGCGAACATTTTTTCCAGTGTCGCTTCTGAAACAACGTCAACCGGACGCTCGCGGACCTCTTCTAGGGTCGCCGGATTGGTAACAACGATCTGTTCATTCCTCATCCGTTTCCTCCAAAATCAAATGGCCACCTGTATCCTAGGTGGCCTGAAACGAATTGTCAATCTGGCTTAGTCGTCTTTCGACAATTCCATGCATTCTCGCAGGTATTCGCCGAATATTTTGTAAAGCTCCCGTCCGGCTACAACTATCACCGCTGCAAGCAACAGGAAAACGCCGATTTTGAGGATCATCGAACTGCCTCTACCGATGTTTCTTGTTACAGAGTATCAATTGCCGACGGAAAAAGCAAGCCCCTGATCGTAGTCGGGGGCGCATTATCGCTTGTCGCGAGGGATTATTTCCACTCGAAAAATAGAACGGATGTGCCAGTTTGCTTCTCCGAGTAACCGAAGAGCATACCGTAAAACCGTGTGCCGAGATAGATCATAAGAAGCGGATAAACGGCGACCAGAAGAAAAATGCCGGCGATATTCCAAAAACCGAAGCGGTCGAGATAGGTCGGAAATGTTATGCCGAAGATGTCGCCGACATTCACGCCGACAATTTCAAGTCCGGAGTTCCACATAAAGCGATTGCCGCTCCAGATCTCACCGTGGCCAAAAATCGATGAGAGGAAAGAGAAATCAAGATAATCGAAATACAGCGAGCCAGCCACACCAACAAAAACCGAAATGGCTGCCGCGTAGAGAAGAGAACGCCTGGTTGTCCTCGTAAAAACGTTCAAGCGGCGCACCAAAAACTCGACGAGCATTCCCACCAGCGGCAAAAGCAGAAAAACATCGAAGATGAAACTCCTGCAGGTTCCTTGCGTGTAAACCGCCGAAGCTTTGTAAAGCACCCGGCGCGAGGTTTCGTAGCGTTCGGCAAGAAGAACGAGCAGGATACTTGTTGCTGCGAGAAGCAGAAATGTGAACATTTTCCCTCTCGATCTTTAGAATGAAACTAATTGCATTGTAGATTGCCCGCCGAAAAAAATCAAGGGCTCTAGATGAGCCCTTGTTCTCTTTGCCATTGCAGCGTTTCGCGGAGACCGCCATCTACGATCGGATCATTGTATAAAAACCCGAAACCCAAACTGCGGATGGCATAGGTGTCAACAAGGAAATTGAAACCTTCTTCAAAATAGCCCAGAAAGTCGCGCTGAACTATCGGGGGGTGATTGTGTTTCTTCGCCAACTGCTCCGAGCGCCAAGCGAAGGCCTTCATCAGCCACAATGGATAGCTTATGGGGAGGAGGTCCACTCTTACGCCGAAGTTCGCGAATTCCTTCTGTAAGTATTTCATCATCTCGCGCATGGTGTAAGACGACTCATCGCCGAGGTTGTACCAGCGACCACAGGTGTCGTCGCGCTCGGAAAGAAAGAGCGCCGCGCGACAGACATCTTTCACGTGCGCCAAGCTGATCCTGCACTTGCCGCCTCCTGGGAACCCGGGCATCTGGTTTTTTGCCATCATGTCGATCACGACCATCGCGCCGTAATTGCCTCCCGGACCGTAGATCGCCATCGGAAAAATCTCCGTAAGCGGCAAAGTATCATAATACTGGCGGCAGATGAGGTGTTGCGCGAATTTCGATTCCTCGTAAGCGTTCCGCGGCAACATCGAAGTGCTTTCACTAAGCGCGAATGGCGTCCTGAAGCTGTAGCCATAAACAGAAGACGAAATCCAGCTTACTACGTGGCGGACGCCGGGATTGAAGTTCCGCGTCGCCTTAAGGCAATTCTCCATGATCAGCGGATTCACGCGGAGCATGACCTCGCGCGGAATGTCATAACGGAAAATTGAGGCGACAAGAAATTCAAGCTCCGGCTGATATTTGGAAATCAGTCCGCAAACAGCGTCGTAATCCGTAAGATCGGCGGGAACGAATTCAACTCCCGGAGGAAGGCGCTTAGGGCGCACGTTCGGGTGATCCGTAGCAATCACTTTGTAACCCTGCTCCACTAATAGTTCGACCATGTGCGGCCCAACGAAACCGTAACAACCGGTTACCAAGGCACGTTTCTCGCTCATCGGATTTTCATCCTTCTGGGTTGTATGAAGTTCTGCTTGTAATGTATTCTGATTTGACCGTCCCGTCAAATTGAAAATTGGCCGACGGAGAGTATAATCGCTTTGCTCATATACCCGGTTGCCTACTCCGCCGAAGCAGCTTGCGGCTGCGAAGGCCGGGCGCTCGGAGAAAATAAACGAACTATAGTTTGTTTATTTTCTCCTCGCTGCCGGTTATAATAAAGCAATGACGAAAGAAAAAATGAATCCGCTCGAGCAAGGGAAAGAAACCATTATGCGCCGAGCAGAAGGGAAGGAAGCAAAAGTCCTTGCCGAGCTCGAAAAACTGAAGCAGGAATTCGGGGGAGTTTATTCGAAGAACGATCTATTCAGGCTTAAGGCCGCGATGGATGAATTTTTCGCGCGTAAGTTCCCTCCGGGGTCTGAAAGGCCTGGACCGACCATTTTCGAGGAGATCAAGCGCAATCTCGAACTCGGCCTGCTTACGGAAGAGGAATACGAAGAATATATGAAGACATATTTTGAAGCGCTACCGCGGGATAAAAGGGAAACGATCCAATAGCATGGAAATATTATTTTTTATCGCCATACTTGCCGCCCTAGCCATCGGCGTCTTTTTGATCTTGCGGGCGCTAAACAATAGGCCGAAAGATGAAGGCGGGCAGTCGTTGTTTGATTTACAAAAACAAACCATTGAGGGTCTAAGGGAGGATGTTAAAAACCACATTGACTCCTTTACTCAAAAAGTGAATCAATTCGAAGCAGAGCGCGGTAAACAATATGGTGATGTTGGCGCGAAAGTAAAAGAGGTGCTTGACGTTGGCACTAAAATGCGCGACGCAACAAACGCTCTGGAAACTGCCATATCGTCCGGTGCGGCCACCAAGGGAGACTGGGGGCAGCGATCGCTTAGAAACATTTTAGAAAACTCTAGCTTGATTAAGGACCTTGATTTTAAAGAACAAGAAACTATAACCGGAGAAGAAGGGTCGCAGTTAAGGCCAGATTTTATTATTTACTTTCCCGGAGACGGAAACCTAAAACTAGCGATTGATGCAAAGGCAAGCTTCGACGACTATCTTAAGGCGACGAAAGAAAAAGATCCTAATCGCCAAAAAGAATACATTGAAAAATTTGTAGGAGCGCTACGACTGCAGGCTAAAAAATTATCCACTAAAGAATATCAAAAATATTTGGACGATAAAGTTCCATATGTAGTAATGTTTATACCAAGCGAGGCCGCCATGCGGGCTGCCCTGGAACACGACCCCGAACTTTTCGAAGATGCCCAGAAGAGCAAGGTAATCCTTACCAGCCCAACGACATTGGTGCCCCTCGTGTTACTAATCGCTCACGCATGGAAACAATATAAAGCAATGCTTAACGCGGAGCAACTCAGAAATGAATTTGTTGAATTTGGCGACAGACTGGAAAAGTTTTTCGAACATATAGGAGGAATACACGACAACCTTGAAGAAACAACTAAAAAGTTTAATGCGGCCGTGGGGTCTTTCGAAAGAATGATTAGGCCAAAAATTGAGAAAATAAAAGAGCTTGGCAGTGATATTCAGGGAACAGAGAATATTAAAAAGGTTGAGACAACCCCTAGGATTCCGGAAAAAGGACGATAAACGCCTACGTTCCCGCCTAGAAAGAATTCGGCAAAATCGACAAAGACGTCCTAAAAATAACCGGCGCAGAAATTGGCGCGGTGCCGATAGCTATCGAGGGGCCGAGCGAGGACGAGGGATAAATAACTCCAATTTGACAAATATTCGCAGGTGATATACAATGGAAATAAATGGAAAATAGAAACTATCACAACCCGAACAAATGGAATATGGCCGTTGCAAATTGCGGTCTTATTGTCGTGTCTAATTTGGACACAAAACATTTTTTGTTTAGCCGTGGTAGTTCTATGCTACTCATTTCATAACTTCTAAAAACATATTTCTTTAGAAAAACCTCGGCTGAACGAAAGTCGGGGTTTTTCGTTCAGTAGACCGCTCTTTCACAAAAGGAGGTGCAGTATGTCGGAGCACGGCACGGCAGTAGCGTTTCTCAAGGGCAAGAGAGTTATTCTTCGTCCTCTGTTGAGGCAGGATATACCCCATCTGCTGAAATGGATAAACGATGAAGATGTAACTCAATATCTTGCTACCTATTTACCAATGATGGAGGCGGACGAGGAAAAATGGGTTGATGATTTGGCGAAAGATAAACAAGCCAATCTTGTATTTCTGATTGTAACGACCGAAGGGAAGTCAATCGGCACAATGGGTTTGCATCGAATCAGTTGGAAAGACAGAGTTGCTACAACGGGCGCTCTCATCGGCGAGAAGGACTACTGGGGTAAGGGATATGGCACAGAATCCAAAATGTTGCTTTTGAATTATGCCTTCAATACCCTGAACTTACGCAAGATTTGTTCCTCGGTTCTCGCATACAACAGGCGTAGTTACGCCTATCAGGTGAAATGCGGCTACCGAGAAGAAGGAAGACGGCGACGACAGTTTTACAGAAAAGGTCGCTATTGGGACGAAGTCTTTATGGCGGTGTTCAAGGAAGATTGGTTGCCGCTATGGAGAAAGTATCGGAAAATTCACCTCCAGTAAGCACAGAAACCCCACGATAACATCGCGGGGTTCTTTTTTGATACACACTGTTGCATAGCCAATGGCAGGCGCGCGGGCTAGAACATAAGCAGTATCTCCTTCGCGCGCGGAGCGGGAAGTGCCACAAAAAAATCCGGGACCGGAAGCCGAGCGAAAATTCGAAGAAGCGATGAAGATCCTTATCGCCCGCAATCCTTTTTTCATAAAATACCACCGCGCGGAAAAGAACAAAGAGCTCGACTGCATGAAGATCGACTTCCTGGTATTTTTAGCCAACCACTTCGCACTACCCGTGCAAATCAAAAGCGGCCGCAACGCGAGACGAGGCATCATCGAACACTATAAAAACTGCCCGTACGTTTTGGCGCTCCAGATCAGGACGAAACATACTCCAGAAAGGATAGCTTCCCGCGTTGAAAAAATTGTAAAAAAATTTCTGCGCGATCCCTTTAAAGACAGGATCCGCCAAAATCATGAAACAAAAACCCCCGCAAATTAGCGGGGGTTCTTTTGTTTACCATCGCGAAGTGCTGGATTCCGGATCAAGTCCGGAATGACAACGGGAATGACATCATTTTCTTCGTCTGCCTCGGCGGAGGAACGCCGGGACATCATACCAGGCGTCGTTTTCTTTTCTTTCTTCTTTCTTTTGCGCAATACGCGGTTTGATTTCCACTGCCGCCGATTCTTCAGCTTCTTGTTTTTTTGCCAGAGCTGAAGGCACGGCCGGTTTCGGCTGGAAGTTGCGCTCCGCCCGCGGCGTGACATAGAGATCGGCTTTCGGCGCACTAAAATCGTTTCTCATGGAAGATTCATGTCGAGTTTGGCGGCCATCTCCGTTCGAGAAAAGCGAGTTTCTTGTCGCACCGTTGAAGCCAGTAGCAATAAGGGTTACTTTAACCTGGTTCGGACGCAAATTTTTGTCGTGATAAGCGCCGAAGATGATGCGCGCTCCAGGATCAGCCAACTGGGCCACCATGCGCGCGGCATCGTTGATCTCGGCCATCTTTAAGTCCCTGCCTCCGGCGACACCTAAGAGCACGGCTTTCGCACCTTCGGCTGTGGCCTCCAAGAGCGGCGAGCTTATAGCGGCGTTCACAGCATTCATCGCCCTGTCCGGACCGGACCCTAATCCAACTCCAATGAGCGCAGGGCCGGCGTTCTGAACGATATTACGCATATCCGCAAAATCAACATTGATGATGCCCGGCGCGGCGATCATCTCCACCATTCCACGCAAAGCATTTTTTAAAACATCGTCGATCGCTTCGAATGCTTTGATGATCGGAGTGTCCTTGCTGATTACGGCGAATATTTTATCGTTCGGAACCACGATCAGGGCGTCAACTTTGTCTTTAAGCTTCATCAATCCTTCCTGGGCGATCCTTTCCCTCTGGCTGCCTTCGAAACCAAATGGCCGCGTGACAACGGCAACCGTAAGCGCGCCCGTTTGCTGTGCCGCCTCGGCGACAATAGGCGCGGCGCCCGTTCCCGTTCCGCCGCCAAGACCGGCGGCGATAAAAACCAGGTCAGAGCCCTTTAGCGATTCCGCGATCTCGGACCTGTTCTCCTCGGCCGCTTGCCGACCCAAGTCCGGGTTCATGCCCGTGCCGAGTCCCTTTGTCAAATTCCTGCCGATATAAATTTTTTGCCGCACACCGCACTGGTCGAGATCCTGATGATCGGTATTGATGGCGATGAAATCAACTCCGCGCGTAAAATTTCGGCTCATGCGATCCACGGCGTTGCCGCCGCCGCCACCGATGCCGACAACCTTAACGTTGGCCGTAATGGCCGGCCCGTGAGAAATTTTCTTTTGTTTTTTTGATTTAGCCATGAAATATAATGCGGATTATGCGGATTTTTATGCGGATGTTGCGGATGAAAGACATTTTATCCCTTGAGCTTGTCGAAGGGGTTCCATAATGAAAGCCTTCGACTCGCTCCGCTCGCTCAGGCAATAATCAGCATAATCAGCATTGAGCCATCCGCATCATCAGTATTACTTATGCATATCTATGGTAAGAAGTATCTTAACGCATTTCTCACGCTGAAGTTAAGCAACGGCTTCTGCCTCCCCCATCCTTCGCCGTCCATTCCCCAAAGAACGAGGCCCAAGGCGCCCACATATTCAGGATCTTCCAAAAATTCTTTAAGTCCTTCTTTCTCAACCGACCACTCTTCCTCTATGGGCAAGCCGACCTGGCTTGGAATCTTTAGTTCTTGCCGCGCGAGGTCGGTCAATCCCGGCATTTTGGCGCCGCCGCCGACCAAAACCGCTCCTCCCGGCAACTCGCCGTGCTTTCCTATGAGCTTAAGTTCATTATTGATGAATTCAAAAATTTCCGCAAGCCGCACTTCGATTATCTCGGAAATAAAGCGGCGCGAAGTCACGCCTTTCGCATCGGGGAAGAATTTTTTGAGCTCTACTTGATCCTTTGCGGGGACGTCGCGGGAGACGGCATGGCCGTAATTAAGTTTCAGATTTTCCGCCGCAGTGATGGGTATTTTTAATCCCACGGCAAGATCGTTCGAAACGTTCGCGGCGCCGACGGGAAACTTCGCGACCGATATCAATTTGTTCTCTTCATAAACGCTCATGCCGGTGGTCCCCGCGCCGACGTCGATCAAAACTGTGCCGAGCTCTTTTTGCGCGCGACTAAGCGCCGCGCGGCTCGCGACGATCGGGGAGAAAACCAAGCCATTCACTTCGCCGCCGGCAAGCTCGACGACCCTCGTTAAATTTTTCACATGAGGGGAAAAAGCGTCGAGTATCAAGCTTGAAACTTCAAGGCGATTGCCGGAAAGGCCCAAGGGGTCGGCGATGTCGCCCACGCCATCAACGATGAATTCGCGAGTGATGTTGTGGATGATAGTCCGGTTTGGAGGCAGGTTGATGGCCTGCGCCGCCTTCACAACTTTCTCGACGTCGTCCTGGTATATCTCGCTGTCGGCCCGCGACACGGCAACGATACCGCGCGAGTGCTGGGCTTTCGCCTGCGGAGTGCCGATGTTCAAATACACGTTCTTCGCCGCGGCTTTGGACACTTTCTTCACCTGCGACATCACGCGCGAGATCGCCTGCGACGCCTCGGCAAGCTCAACGACGGCGCCCCTACGCAATCCGGCGGATGGCTCCTTAAAAACGGCTCGGAGCAGGGCTTTGCCGCCTTTGTTTTCGGCCACAACCGCCTTCACTGAGGCGGTGCCGACGTCCAATCCTGTGATGAAATTGGAAGACACGTTATGAAAATATCTAATTTCTAATTAACCTAATTGACCTAATGAACGTGGATCTTGTTTAGAATAATTAGAGCAATTAGTAATTAGAAATTTTAGCTAAAAGCTCTCTTTCTTTCTTTTCCATCCTTAGGGTATCACTTTTCCTGTCGTGTGTATAGCCCAAAAGGTGTAAAATTCCATGGACGAGGAGATACGCCGCCCGCGACCCATCTCTACGGGCAATGGCTTCATTGATATACACTTCACCAAGCGTTTTTTTCGCTCCTTTTGGCCTGGGGAACCTCTTCGGTTCGGGGAAAGACAGGACATCGACTACGCGTGGAGCCGGCTTGCCGGTATATCTTTGCTTCACGCGCCGCATTTCCGCCCCGCTTAACAAAAAAACGTCCGCAGAGGCGTTGCGGATACCAAGTTTGCTTATCAATTTGTTTGTGAGACGAGAAAGTGCTTTACTGCCGTCGAAGCCAATGCCACGTCCCGCCTTCTTTTGGCTCATTGTCCGAGTGATTTCTTCACAAATTCGCCAATTCGCTTGCCGTCGGCGCGCCCCTTAAGCCGGCGCACCGCCTCGCGCATCGCCGAACCGAAATCTTTGCTTCCATGGGCGATAACTTCGCCAACAATTTTTGAGATCTCATCATCGCTCGCCTGCTCCGGAAGATAATTTTTGATGACTGCGATCTCGCCTTCTTCTTTTTCGGCCAGATCATTGCGCCCGCCTTTGCGGAACAACGCAATAGATTCATTTCTCTTTTTAAACTCTCTCTGCAAAACCTCAACCACTTCTTCGTCCGTGAGATCCAGCTCTTTCCCCTTGGCCTGTTTTTCCTTAATTTTGTTGTAAAGTTCGGACGAAAGCATGCGCAAAACTCCGAGACGCACTTCTTCACCGGACTTCATCGCGTATTTTAGATCGTCTTTGATTTTATCGGTAAGCGACATAAACGTAATACCTATATACTAATGCATGCGAATAATACTAATGGCCCTGTAGGTTGTAATACTAATATACTAATTCGTATATTTGCATTATTGAGCTACAGCGACATTCGTATTATTAGTATCGATTTGCAGATTAGCATCGATACTATAGCAAACCGAGTTTTTTCATCCTCTCTATCTCTTTCTTTTTTTCTTCGCGGTGCAAGGCGGAAACGCGCCGCTTAATGCGGCTTATTCCGCGCCCGCGGAATCTCCGCGCGCGCCCTTCCCTTAAAACGCCGCTACGCTTAACTTTTTTCGTAAAACGAAAAAGCAGCGCGCTTGGCGACTCACCTTCTCTTTTTTTGACTTCGAGTGGCATAATTGCAAATTTAAAATTACAAATTCGAAATTACAAATTACAAACGAATTCAAAATCCAAATATCTAAAATTTAAAAAGTTCGGTATTTGTGATTTTTAGCATTGGGATTTGTTTGGGATTTGGTGCTTGTGATTTGTGATTTATGTGATTTTTAATATCTTGCTTTTAATCTCCCCTAGCGACTCTTTCGGCTTGTTATTGACCACGGACTGTATCGCGCCCCCACCGTCGCTATGATACCTCGGCAGTACATGCACATGCAAGTGCCCAACCACTTGGCCCGCCGCCGCTCCTTGATTAATACCTATCGTAGCGCCGTCCGCTTCGAGCCCGCGCATCAGCATTTTTGCGACCTTCTTTACCGCGGAAAAAAGTGGCCCCGCATCTTCTTCCGGCAAAGTTTCCAAGGTCTCGGCGTGATATTTCGGAACTATAAGCGTGTGGCCGGGCGCCCGCGGCTCAAGGTCCAAAAACGCCAAGGCGTGACTGTCTTCATAGAGCTTCTCGGCCGGAATTTTGCCGTCAACAATTTTACAAAAGATACAGTTCGGGTCGCGCATACAACATAATAATGCGGATGTTGCTGATTTTTATGCGGATGTTGCGGATAAATTTTCCGCATCATCAGCATTGGACCATCCGCATCATCGGCATTAAATTTATTTAAGCCGTTTCTTTACCTCTTCGACAACTTTAGCCAATGAAATATTATCCTGTAAGCCGGTGCGCATGTCGCGGATTATAACCGTCCCCTCGTGAATTTCTTTTTGCCCCAAGATCATGGAGAAAGGCGCCTTCTCTTTATCGGCGGCCTTGAGCTGGGCTTTGAGCGAATCCCGGGCAAACGCTTCGACAACGGGAATGCCAGCGGTCTGCAGTTCCCGCATCAAAGACAGCGCTTTTTTCTTTGCGGATTCTCCCGCGTGCGCAAGAAAAACTTTTTTGATTGCTTTGGGGGGGATCTCAACATTTTGCGCTTTCATTACCGCTATCAATCTTTCAACCCCGCAGGCGGCGCCAACGGCCGGCGTAAGGTTGCCGCCGATCATTTCCATCAAATAGTCGTATCTGCCTCCGGCGGGAAGCGCGCCGACCTCGCTGCCTGGGCCGTCGACGTAAAATTCAAAAACCGTTCTCGAATAATAGTCGAGGCCGCGGACGAGCTGGTGGTCGAGCGCGTAAGAGATCTTCAGTTCATCAAGATATTCGAGAACGCCCTTGAAGTGAGTGCTGCAGGTCAAGCAAAGTTTGTCCAAAAAATTCGGGGCATCCGCCTTAAGCTTCACACACCCCTCCTTTTTACAGTCCAAAAGGCGCAAAGGGTTCGTTTCGAGGCGCCTGTCGCATTCCTCGCAAAGCTCTTTCTTGTAATTTTTGTAAAATGCCTGAAGCTGTTTCTTGTAAATCGGCCGACAAACCCGGCAGCCGATAGAATTGAGCTTCAAAACCGTGTTTTTTATTTTGAGTCCGGCGAGGAGCGCGGCGAAAATAGAAATTATCTGCGCGTCGTAGATCGGATCGTTCTGACCGCCGATGATGTCGAAGTCGATCTGCGAAAATTGCCGCAAGCGGCCGAGCTGTGGGCGGTCGTGCCTGAAAACGTGGCCGAAATTCCAAAGTTTTTGCGGCTGGCCCATCCTTGACATCCCATGCTCCAAATATGCCCTCATCTTCGGCGCAGTGTGCTCCGGCCGCAAAGCAAGCTGATCGCCGCCTTTCGTCTTCAGGGTATACATTTCCTTTTGCACCATCTCCGTATCTTCGTTCGTGCGCAAAAAAAGTTCCGTTTGTTCAAGGATGGGGGTACCGATCTTTCCGAAACCGTAAAGTCGCGCAAGGTCTCGGGCAACGGACTCGATCCTTTCCCAATACGGCTGCTCCATTGGAAGCACGTCATGCATGCCGCGCGGCGCGCTGAGATGGCGCCTTTCTTCGTCTTTAGTTTTTGACTTTTGAGGTCTTGAAGGCATTTCTTAAAAATCACAAACTCCAAATCACAAACAAATTCAAAGCACAAAATTCTAAATTCAAAGTTTTTTGGATTTTAGTCATTCGAATTTGGATATTGCTTGTAATTTGGTGCTTATAATTTGTAATTTTCTAGTAGCTCGGCGCGGCAAAGGCGCGGATCTCATCGATCGGCCAAAGGCGGATACGGACAAGGCCGACAATGTGCTCATAAGAAAGAGCCCCCCAACTGCGCGAATCAAAGCTGAATGAACGGTTATCCCCTAAAAACAGATATTCCCCTTCTCCTAAAGAAAACTTTTCCTCTCCCCGCGTAGAAAATCCCGGCGGGAGGTATGGTTCTTTGAGCTCTTCGCGTCCATCGTCTTTTACGAGAAATATCTTCCCGCCGCTTATCTCCATGGTTTCATCGGGCAGGCCGATTATCCTTTTTACGAAATACGTTGACTCGTTGCCCGGGGAGCGGAAAACCACGACTTCGCCCCGTTCCGGCGCGCGGAAGCGGTAGGTGACCTGATCAACCAGAAGGTAATCTCCATCTTGGAAATTCGGCACCATGCTCGAACCGCTTACCAAGAAGGGCTGGATCAAGAACGTTCTTATCAAAAAAACCGCTCCGACGGCAACGAGAGCAATTTCAAAAACCTCCAAAAACGACGCAAAAAATCTTCTCATACTGAGATGGTAGAATTAAAAAATAGCCAAGATATATACATTATAGTGCAAAAAAACAACTTTGCAACTTCCATGTCCCTGCCGCGAAAAACCAAAAAACCGTTCCTTTTTATAGGCCTCGGCAACCCGGGCGCAAATTACGCGAATACTTACCACAACGCCGGTTTTTTGTTCGCGGATCACCTGTCAGATGTCAGTGGTCAAGTGTCAAATGTTGCCATTATTAAATCCAGCACGTTCATGAATGCGTCGGGAGAATTCGTGAAAAAAGCGCTCAAAAAACATGGCTTGAAACCGGAAAATCTGGTCCTGGTACACGATGACTCGGACATCGAACTCGGGAATTACAAATTGAGCTTCGGCAGAAACTCCGCCGGGCACAAAGGGGCGGGGTCGGCGATCAAATCTCTCGGCACAAAGAATTTTTGGCGTCTGCGGATAGGCATACGACCAAAAATTACAAATTACCCGCCCGCCTTGCTTCGCCCGCCCGCTTCGAATCGCGAAGCGAGTCGGGTAGGCAACGCGAAGCGGGCAGGCAAATTCCAAATTCCAAGGCGGGCAAAAGCAGAAGAGTTCGTCCTCAAAAAAATTTCCACTGCCGACAAAAAAACACTGGAAGCAGTGTTTGAAAAGATCGTTGCCAGCATATGAAGCATAGTGGAACCATTCGCGCCTGCCCCGTAGTGAGCTTCGCTCTACTACCGGGGCGAATGGTAGAATGCGACGGCCTTGCGCTTCTGCTACATTCTAGAACTCATCTCAAAAATAGTTATTGCCTGAGCGAAGTCGAAGGTCATTCCAGCTCTGATACCCCTTCGACAAGCTCAGGGAATAAAGCGGTTGGATGCCATTTAGAATTTGTGATTCTGGCATCACTATTCCGACACCACGCCGAATGACATCGAGAACGCAACGATGCCTCCATCGGAAGTTATGCCGGTTAAGGGCAGATTAATGCTCTTGAACTGCGTATCCGCTTCGAGCGCGTTCTTGAACGCGACAACGCGCTCTTCGGAATTCGTCTCGCCGCGCAAACTGAGCTGATCGAGCGAGGGGAAATCCAACGACGTGATCGAAATGCTGTTTTTGGCGGCAATCGTGTTCAATTTTTCGATGAACGTGCTCTTTGGGAAATCTGTCGTTTGGACGGAGCGGATCATGGCGATGCTCTTGTTGAACGTCTCGGCATCCGCCCGCAACGTGTCGTTCTCCTTGGCTTGCTCGGCCGAAAGCGCGAAAAGCGACTGCGACTCGAACGAGTGTTTGGTTTGGATAACGAAGAGGTCCGCCAAAAAGAACATTATGGCAAGAATGCCCAAAGCGACGGGCATTGCAAGGCGCCACAACCTCAAGAAGTTAATGAACTGCTCCCTCCGGAATTCTTCTCCTGCTCCGATGCCGAGCAAGCTCAACTCCCTGTCTTCGGACCGGGGCACGACGCCTCTTAAGCCGCAGCCAAGCGCTATGTACCAGTCGGGATAGATCTCGTCGCCAAGCTTAAGCCGCAAACGCCTCGTCGGCAATAAAAAATTCTCGGTAATTATCGCCGCGGCTTCATCCCCCAAGGAAGTGGCGGAGATCACGACCTCACTCACGGGATCTTGCCAGTGCTGGCCGTAAAAATTCAAGACCTGGTGCAAACTTCGCAAAATTGCCGCGCGATAGGCATCCATCGAAACCCGGCCTTGCTCGTCCATAATGTCGCGCCAAGGGTTGAAATATTCGAAATAAAGCTGGCCGCGCCGAATTATCAAAAAATCCACGCCCGAACCGTCAATGCTCACCATGACGTAAGAGCGTGAGATGTCCATACCTTCCCCCTCTTGACGGAAGATGCGGGAGAGCGCGAGCGCGCGCGACTCCATGGCAACGACAAGGAATCCCGCTTCGAAAAGCGCTCGGTTGATCTCGTCCACGGTTGACTTTTCTATAAAAGCCGAAAGTATTTCGAGCCGCAGGGCGTCCTGGTCGCGGCCGACCATCTGCCAGCCGGAATACGCCTGGGAGACGTCCACAGGAGAAACCATTTGCACGTTCAACATTATCGCCTTCTCCAGATTTTCGCCTTCAATTATCGGCAAACTGAAAACCTGGCTGTAGATGCTGATGGAACTAAGTGATGCCACGATGTTTGTTCTGCCTTGCGCGTTTTCTCCGAAAACTTTGGACCTCAAATTTTTCAGGGCCTCGACGAACTTCGCGTAATCCCGCACCTTGCCGCTCTCCATCACTCCGGGCTCCAGGCGCACGCCGTCGAGCTTCCACGATTTGTCGTCGAAATAAGCGATGCGCAAAACGGCGTCTGATATTTCGATACCGCCGATCGGCGTCCGCACGCGCAATGCGGCCAAGAGCTTCGCCCAATAGTAGTTGAAAATCGTTTTGAACTTGGAGAAATTCATTGTGTTAATTTCTAAATCCTAATCTCTAATTTCTAAATAATCTCAAATATCAAAGTTCAAAAATTTTTGAGATTTGAGTTTTGAATTTGTTTAGGATTTAGTGCTTAGAATTTAGGATTTAAGCTCCTACT